>JBMCUI010000229.1:0-3788 GCA_048622675.1 Spirochaetota bacterium
GCATCATCCTGCAGAAGGCACAGCATGGCTGCCGCTCCCAGCCCGTTATCCGCTCCCAGACTGGTGCCATCAGCTGTTATCCAGTCGTCCGATATTTTCAGCTGAATGGGATCGGTATCACAATTGTGGCTGACAGAGGCGTTTTTTTCGCACACCATGTCCACATGCGCCTGCAGTACCACCGCAGGCCTGGTTTCATACCCTGGTGAGGGGGGCTTTACGATAACCACATTTCCCTTCTGGTCTTTTTGGTACTTCAGACCCCTCTGTTCGGCGAACCGTACCAGATAGTCAATAACTTTGTGCTCCCTGCCGGAGGGCCTGGGAATTGCGGATATCTGTTCAAAATAGTACCATAATTTCTCAGGCTTCAGTTTCCCTGTTATACCATTCATCCTTTTCTCCTGGTTTGCTGTAAAGTAATGAAACTGCTGCACCCAACGGTGGTAAAATGTAATAAATATAAAAGCTCCGGGCGGTATTTCCAAGCATATCTTCAAGTGTACCCGGCCCAGGTACACTCATTTTTCACTACATCCCCATTCTGGTCTAGTCCAGAAGTGATGCAGCAGAGTTTCGGGGCACTTCCGGGTCAAGAAAAAAATAGGGATACGAGCGCTCTCCGGAGGGGTGAATGTGGAAGGTGGCACTCACCACAAAGTAAGGTGGAGGGGAGTTTTTAAAAAAATCCTCTATTATTCGGTCATTGACCCACTCATAGTTTCCCCCTCCAACCCCGTGAATAAACATATCGGTATGGTAGAGCCGTAGAAATGCAGTCAGAGGTGAGGCTTTGGGAAAACAAAGGCAGTCTTTGAGCTCTTCGGAAGAAATTGTCTGTTTGAACAGGGGGTTCCTTTCTCCGTTTTTGACCACCCAGAAAGGCAGCTCACCCTCGGTGAGTTTGGGAAAGGGAAAGTTCTTATACCTGAACCTGAAGTTTTTCTTATAGTCGTCCAGGGCCTGGTTGTATACACTTCTGAACCGGTGGTCGTTTTCATATATCTTCCACAGAAACTCCCTGTAAGGTTCGGTGTTTAACACCTGGGAGAGAAATCGATAGCTGCCTTTAATCCCATAAAACTGCATAAAACTGTCGGCCAGTGCCTGTTTAAGAAGAGTTGCTGTACTGTTCTGCAGAAATATTTTTTTATACCTGCCTACCTGGGCCAGGATGGATTCAGCCTGGCCTGGCAAATGCTCTCTTACTTCAGCTTCCACTTCAGAAAAAAAACGCTCTATCCTGCCCCTTTCTGGAAGCTGATAATTATACAGAGCCCGGCCGGTGTTGACCAGGGTAAGCGTTCCCGGTTTGCCGTCGGGACGGGGAATCCCCGCTTTCAGCTTAACCCTGTCAGTATCCATAAACAGCAGGGCCTTATTATGTGCAGGGAGCATTTCGGTAAGCAGAAACCTCACACTCACTCCTGGATTAAAAAAATACGGCTGATGGCAGGTACCAACAACCCGGCCGCCCCGGGCTGCTTGTTTCAATGTGTGGGCCCCGGGTATACACAGGACCTCTCTGTCATGCCGGGGAGGCTTTAGAAGTCTTTTCTTCACTTGTTCCCCTGTAATAAACTGAAGCTGCAGTGGGTGCTCCTTGCATCCGTAAAAACCAGGCCACAAAACCGGTAAAAACCCCAAAAGCCGGAGGCACCCGGAGCGTCTCCGCCATACAAAAGCAGTCTGCAGATGCTACCACAGGATTCAATTACTGGACAGCCTATTACCATGCGGCTCCGCCATAAAAAGCAGCCTGCAGATGCTACAGCAGATGACCGAAATCTTTAATGCCCAGTGCTTCCTCACAGTAAAAAGGCTCCGCATATTTCCTGCGGATGAGGTTTCCGTAATATCTGTCCCTTGATTCTACATATTCAAACACATCCCTGTTTTTCGGATTATCGATAAACTGTGACCTGTAACATTTTGCTGCTTCAATTTTCTTCTCAAAGTGCTCTGAAATATCAAACAGGATGCTGTACCCGGCCGTGGTTCTCATGTGTGAACAGGAATACAGAAAAACATAGGGGGTGTAATGAGGCTCCCCTTTGAGGGATAATCCGGTATATTTGGCATAGAACCTTGCCCCCCGGGTTATGGCGGTGGCAGCATAGTGGTCGGGATGTACATCCACCGGATAAGGGCAAAAAATTATATCAGGCGCAAACACCCTGATCTGCTCTGCCAGGAGCAGCCGCTGTTCCCTGCCGTCCATAAGGTACCGGTTGGGCAGGCCCAAATTGACCCTCCGGTCTATCCCCATAATCGCGGTAGCCTCCCGGGTTTCCTTTTTTCTTTTCTGCTCGGTGCCGTAGGGGGTAGGCTCACCGGAAGTAAGGTCCACCAGACATACCTCATGATTGTTTTCTTTTAAGCTGAGGATGGTCCCTCCCATACCCAGTTCTGCATCATCGGGGTGCGGAGTTACCACTAAGCACCTTTTTTTCATGCTCCCACTCTCTTCTTTTTTGTTCTATGACCTCCAGATAATAATAAAGCCGTTTTAACGGCTCATTCAGCCCATCATAGAACTTCCTGTTCCGGTCATGGTAGATGGGCTCCACCGGAACCTCCCTGAAAGAACACCCCAGCCTGATTATTTCCATCAGCACTTCCAGGGGAATGCCGTAGCTTTTCTCTCTGAGGTGTGCATGTTCCAGAAAACTCCTGCGGTATCCCCTCAACCCGCAGAACGGGTCTGTGTATTTTACCCTGCAGGTTTTCTCAATCATACAGGAGATATACCTGTTGATTGACAGCCTGGTGTATGGTACCTGCTCCCAGGAGCGGCCTGAGAGGTACCTGGAGCCCAGCACCACCTCTGAGCTGTCCAGGGCGGATGTGATTCTGGTGATATCCTCCGGTTTGTGCTGCAAATCCGAGTCTATGGTAACAACCCGGTGGTAAGATCTTTCCAGAGCGTAGTTAAACCCGGCAATCAGGGCTGCACCATAGCCCTGCCTTACCGGATGCTCAATTACTGCTGCATCCCCCTTTTTATATCTATTAGTAAACTCATGGAGTATACCGCTGCTGGTGTCCGTGGACCCGTCATTGATGAAAACCACATCCTCCCCCCACCAGCGCTCCAGCCTTCTGCAGAACTCTTTCAAGTACTTCTGCTCATTGTATACCGGACAAACCACTACTGTAGTTGTACCCATTTATTACACCAGCCTGTTTAATGGAATAAGGACAGGTATACCTGATAGTTCTTAACCCTATATTTCGAAACAATAGTAACCGCAGGCATTTATTACCCTTACCCCATTCACCACCGTATCCCTGTCTTGTTTAGAATATACCTGGTGGTTATGTCCGTGCACCAGCACCCGGGGATGAGCAGCCTCCATTACATCAACAAAGCATAAAAATCCCCTGTGGCACAGGTCTGAAAGGTCATGTATACCTCTGGGAGGAGCATGGGTCACTATTATATCCAGCCCTCCCATTTTTTTTGCTTTTCTCTGTATTTTTCTGGCCCTCCTGGCCATCTGCTTCTCTGTATACTGGAAGGTGCGGCCGTTGTACCGGTTGCTTCCTCCCAGCCCCCCTATGGTCACACCTTTTAGTTCTACTACAGTGTCTTCCACCGAACGGCAGCCCAGGGGAGGGGATTTTACATACCTGAGGTCATGATTCCCATGCACATATACCAGTGGTGCTGGAATAACGGTGACCAGAAAGGAAAGGTACTCAGGGTCAAGGTCTCCGCACGAAATAATGAGATCAATATCTTCCCATCTATCAGGCTCAAAGTAGTCGTACAGGACCCCGGTCCG
>JBMCUI010000230.1:0-3773 GCA_048622675.1 Spirochaetota bacterium
GGTATATACCGGAGTCAGAACCTGCACTGCATCAAATCTGGTAGGGGCGGAGAAGGCGTGCATGTATTCATGCATCGGGTATGGAGACTGTGTTGCCGCCTGCCCTTTTGAGGCCATATATATGGGGAGGGAAGGGCTTCCTGTCATCGACCTTTCAAAATGTACCGGATGCGGAGAGTGCGTCAGGGCCTGTCCCAGAAATATTATTCATCTTGCCCAAGCTGATGAGGTTGTGCATGTTTACTGCAGCTCTCTGGACAAGGGGGCGGTGGTGAGGAAGATATGCAAAGCCGGATGTATTGCCTGCAAACGGTGTGAGAAGGACGATGATACAGGGGCGGTGAAGGTGGAGCAGAACCTGGCGGTGATCGATTACTCAGTAAACAAGGCGCCCATTAAATCAACCGAAAACTGCCCCACCAACGTTATACGAATTTCAAAGCCTGCTCCCGGATATGAAGAATATTTCCAGAGAAAAGCTGAAAAAGCAGAGAAGGTGGAGCAGGGATAATAAAGGGCACTCCGGTTTAACTCTATAACTACTCTGAAAAATGTTAGGGTGGAGAAGGTGGAGCAGGGACAATCGATGGCACAGAAAGGGATTGAGGGAGAAGAAGGCGAAGTAATATCGGTACAGGGAAAAAGGGCTACTGTCAGGCTGCAGCCAGGTCCTGCCTGTGCAAAATGCAACCTGTGCAGCAGGATATCTTCCACTGAAATGGCAGTTGAAGCCCTGGCTGAAAAACGGGTACGTACCGGCCAGAAAGTAGTACTGTCAATACGGCCGGGGGTGGTGGTAAAATCTGCAGTAATTTTATATATCATCCCCCTTATAGCAATGGTGGTGGGCTACTACTGCGGAACTGCGGCAGGAAGGGTTCTTTCCATAGGAGGGGGCGAGCTTTTTCCTGCAGCAGTTTCACTGATTTTTTTATTTGGAAGCTTTGTGCCTATAAGGATGTATGACAAGAGAAAACAAAAGGCTGCGGCACCTCAGGTTTATATAAAAGATGTAAAATAAATCAAATGAATAAGGTTAAAAAAGCTATTTTAATTGCAGTTATTGTTGCCTGTTCCCTCCACCTGCTGTTTGTTTTCATGATGGTCAATTTTCCCTACCGTACCCTGTACGATCAGTCCAGCCTTTACCTTACCAGTAAATACTCTGTGGACCTGGATGTACAAAAAATTAACTATCACTATCCATCTGAAATATCGCTGGAGGGAATAAAACTGACCAGCAGGAAGAAAAATTTTTCTTTTTACCTGGAGCGTGCTCACCTGGGAACAGGGCTGGTGGGTATGCTTACCAGAGGAAAGGTTGAGGTAAGCGGGAGCTCTCCGGGAGTTACAACCAGGTATGTGGAATTGGTGGGAGGAAAAATGGATATACTGGCTGATGTAAAGCTCTTGAAAGCAGTGGGGGGAAATATACAGCAAGGGATAGAATATGTGAAGGCTACTGTCAGTGATGCGGAGGTGAGAAGAATCCGGGTATCAGGGTTTGAGCTTATGGATGTAGGAATACCATTCACCAGGCTGGCACTCAGAAAAGAGAGCGGGCATTTTGTTTTCGAGAACAGTGTGATACAGGGACAGCTGTTTACTTCCAGGATCAACGGGTGGATGGGAGTTAGTGATATGGATGTGAAGATTGCGGTAAGTTTTGAGGACAGATTTTATGCTGAGTACCCACATCTGGATGGATTTCTTGACCCGTTTACCTCCAGCGGCAGTGTTACTCTGGGAATAACCGGCGGTTTGAGAAAGCCGCGGATGGAGATATCCTCCGGTATAGATTGAAATCAGGTGGGGGGATATAGAAACCACTACAGTTTTTACGGGAGCAGGGAGAGCATTGGAGAGGGACAGAATACTTATCGCAGATGACAATCCGGACATGATCTATCTGATCAGAAGAGGGTTTAAGGAGGAAGGCTACCACATTATCGAGGCCCACGATGGTCAGCAGACCCTGCAGAAAGCAGTGGAACAAAATCCGGACCTTATTCTTCTGGACCTTAAAATGCCCATCAAGGATGGGTTCCAGGTTCTGGATGAGCTCAAGAAGAACCGGCGGACCATGGAAATACCCGTATTAATATTAACCGTGGTGAGCGATGAGAAACAGAAGTTGAGGGCCCTGGAGGCTGGAGCTTCAGATTTCCTGGTCAAACCGCCTGATCCTGCAGAAATAAAAGCCAGGGTCAGAACCAACCTGGGTCTGAGAAGGGCAAATAAGGCCCTGAAGGAATATACCACAAAGCTGGAAAGGATGGTAGAAGAAAAAACAGACAAGCTGAAAAAGTACGCACAGGAGCTGGAGAACAGGGTAAACCAGAAGGTGGGAGTGATACGGGAGCAGAACAGGGGGCTGACCGAAGACCTCAAAGCAGCCAGGAGAATTCAGCGGGGTTTTTTACCTGAGAAGTATCCTGATGTGAAGGGGGTGTGCTTTGAAAGTGTGTATGTTCCCTGTCAGCCGGTTGGGGGTGATTTTTATGATGTTTTCCAGGTAGATGAAAACACCCTTGGTTTATACATTGCAGATGTTTCCGGACATGGGGTGCCTTCTGCCATGATAACCATTTTCCTGAAGCAGGAAATGCGCTATCTCTTTAAAAAAGTAATGGGGAAAGGTTCTTACCGGGTTCGCTCTCCAGCTGAGGTGCTACTGGAGCTGAATGCAAGATTTATAAAAAATAATATAGGAGACGGTACATATTTTGTTACTGTGGCCTGCTGCACCTACTCGCTGGCGGACAGACAGCTGGTGGTTTCCCTGGCAGGCCACCATGCACTCCCGGTGATAAGAAGGAACAACGGAGAGGTTGAGTTTGTCTATCTGGAGGGATTTCCGGTGGGATGGTTTGAAGACCCGGGGAATTATTCACAAAAACGCTACATCCTTTCCAGAGGAGACAGCCTGGTCTTGTCGACAGACGGCGTATTTAATATCCTGGCCTCTACGCGTGTTTTTTCAGCAAAGCAGCTGAAGCAAAAAATAGCCCGGCTGCTCCAGCACAACCGGCTTATTGAGGAGCTGGAAGTTCTGCTGGGTCCGTATAGGAACGGCCAAAAGTCTATGTACGATGACCTGACTGTTTTCCACATGAATATAACCTGAGTTTTGAGTAGACAATGTCAAGAGAGCTGGTAACAAACGCCCGCAGGATCGTCATAAAAATAGGCACCAGGGTTTTGACCGAAAATGACAACACCCTTTCGTATTCTACCCTGAGGCCCATAGTGCAGCAGGTCTCCTCTCTGGTGAAAGGCCAGCGGGATTTTATCATAGTCACTTCCGGGGCCATAGCCCTGGGGCTGAACAGGGCAGGACTGCAGAAGAGGCCCAGAGATCTCAGGCTGCTTCAGGCAGCAGCTGCCATGGGCCAGAGCAGGCTGATGCATGCATATGAGGATGAGTTTTCCTGCTGTTCGCATGAAACAGCCCAGATCCTCCTTACCTATGAAGACATTCAGAACAGAAAAAGGTACATAAACATACGAAATACTATATTTTCTTTGTGGTCATTCGGGGTGATCCCAATTGTAAATGAAAACGATTCGGTTTCTTTTTCTGAAATACGATTCGGTGACAATGACCTGCTGGCTGCGCATCTTTCCAGCATGATGGACGCTGACATTCTGATAATTCTTACCGATACAGAGGGGGTTTACACTGCTGACCCCCGGGTGGACCCCCAGGCAAAAGTTATCTATGAAATTAAATCAATTTCTTCCAGGGTTAAAGGACTTGCCGGTCCCAGGGG
>JBMCUI010000231.1:0-3722 GCA_048622675.1 Spirochaetota bacterium
CTTCTATGTCTTTAAACCGCACCCCCTTCCTGTTTCCTGTTCCCAGGGCCTTCATGGCGGCTTCTTTAGCTGCCCAGAAGGAAGCAAATACCTGGTAAGCAGTTTTATTTCGTCTCCAGCAGTACTCCCGCTCATAATTTGTATATACTCTGCTCAGAAAGTGTTCCTGGTGGCGTTTAATTGCATTTTCGATCCGCTGTACACTCATTACATCGATTCCATGTCCAACGATCATTGCTTCTATCATTCCCCCATAGGATTATCTGGGTTCCCCCTGGTTCCGGTGGTGGTTATTCCAGCTCTCCTTTGCTGAGTCAGAACAACCGGGTGATTTTCGGATATCCCTGATAATCTCCAGTATCCGGGATTTGTAGTCTGGAGGAGCGGATATATCCCCCCATCCCCTCTGGGTTTGAAACAGGCCGTTGTAGGCTGAGTCGTAGTAAGAGTTCAGAGTATGGGGTATGTGTTTCTTATTCAGGATAGCTTCAACCAAATGGGCTTCCACCTGATTGTCCAGAGTGGCTATTTTGATATAGGGTACCATACGCTGTTCCGTAGACAGTTTGCAGTAAAAAAAATGTGTATATTTTTTAATAAGGTCAAATTAAAAGCTCACTCCTGTCTGCCGCCAAACACAATTTTTAATTTACACAGCTGCAGGATTACTATATCTTGTACATCACTCCCATGATACAAGGTTGCCATGGATTCTGTAGAACGGTATAGAAGAAAAGTTGACAAATTGGATCGCAGAATAATCAACCTGCTAAGAAAACGCTACCGAACAGTGAAATGTATTGGGTCTGAAAAAAGGAAATACCATAAACCTGTGAAAGACCAGGAGAGGGAGAACCAGATAATAAGAAAAATAGATACCCTGGTGCCGGCCGGAAAATGCAGAAAGTATGTAAAATCGGTATACCGGGTTATTTTCAGGGCATCATGTGAGGCAGAGGATCAGTCATGGACAGGGTAATCGAAGGAAGGAGGCGGCTGCGAGGGGCCCTGCAGGTTCCGGGAGACAAGTCCATCTCCCACCGGTCAGTGCTTTTAGGAAGCATTGCACGGGGTACAAGCAGAGTATGGGGGCTTTCTTCGGCCATGGATGTACGCTCCAGCCTCGAAGCAGTAAAGACCCTGGGTATCCAGGTAGAGCAGACAGAAAATGAGACAGTGATAAAAGGCATGGGGCTGGGAGGATTGGAAAATAAAAGTGCCGAAGGCAGGGTAACCATACATTGTGGTAATTCCGGCACCACAGCCAGGCTTTTAACAGGCCTTCTGGCAGGCGCAGGAGTACGAGCATTAATTACCGGTGATGAATCACTGAGCAGGAGACCGATGAGCAGGATTACCGAACCCCTTGCGTCCATAGGGGCCGGTATTTCTTCAAACGAAGGTCGTTTGCCCATGCAATTGAACGGTGGAAAACTGGTCCCTTTTGAGTATGTTATTCCTGTGGCAAGTGCCCAGGTAAAAACATCCCTTATACTGGCCTCTCTTTTTATTCAGGGTACCTCCTATATCACCGAACCTGTGGAAACACGGGACCATACAGAGCGGATGCTCCTTTTAATGGACGGGCAGATAAAAAAAAAACATACCGTCCAGGGCAAGAGCATTACCGTGTGCGGCCGCAGAGAACTCAGTACCCTTGAGCTGGTGGTCCCCGGCGATATATCCTCGGCAGCTTTTTTTATAGCTTCAGGGCTGGTTACTCCCCGCTCGGACATTGTTCTGGAAAATGTGCTTTTGAATCCCACCAGGGCGTATATAATTGAGGTATTTCAAAAGATGGGAGGGAATATTCAGACCGAAATTGAAGAGGAATTCCCTGAACCCAGAGGAAAGGTAAGGGTATGGTCATCCAGGCTTAAGGCCGTGGAAGTCGGGGGGATAGAGATACCATTGATCATTGATGAAATCCCTGCACTGGCCTGTGCCGGTTTTTTTGCACGGGGAGAAACCATAGTAAGAGGGGCCTCGGAACTCCGGGTAAAGGAAAGTGATAGAATAAGGGGAGTGGTGGAAATGATAAGGAGCTTTGGAGGCAGGGCCCAGGAGCTGGATGATGGGTTTGTGATCCATGGACCCAACAGACCCACCCAGGCTGAAATAAACAGTTTTGGAGACCATCGTCTGGCTATGGCTGCTTCCATTATTGCTCTCAACGTAAAGGGCAGGACCCTCATAAGGGATGCACACTGCTCGGATATTTCATTTCCTGGTTTTTTCGATATGCTGGAAAGCGCCACAGTCAAATAGGCAGAACTTTGGGTTTTCCTCTTGAGAGATATATTACCACTTAAACCTGTTGCCCGGGTTCGGCAGGCGGCTACTGACCGGTTTCTCCCCCAGGGGCACGGATGACCGGAGATACTCCTTCTATTTCCGGACCTATTATGATTTTACCCTGTTGTACCAGATCCAGGAATATTTTTTTATCCTTCTCTCCAAAACGCTCCGCCCTGTAAAAAGGAAGATTATAGTTGATTTCCTGGGGCCTGTACCACTCTACTCTGTTTATTTCATCACCCTTTCTCCAGATTACAATGAAGTTCTGGTTGTGAGTATTTTGCTGAGGAGAATAGATTGCATATTGGTCTTCCAGTTCTGCAGGGAGATAAAGATATTGAGGTTCATTATCTGTATCATGATAAACCAGTTTATAGCCTTCTTTGCCCTGGTGGAAACCCACTATTTCATAAATGTTTATGGAATAGTCGCTTTTGGGCAGGTCCCCGATTCTGACAGAAGTTTGAGCAAATAGTACACTTGCAGCTGCAAATAAAAATAAAATTGAAAATGCAGAAATTCTTACTTTCATAGTAAACCTCCTTAGCGCTGGCCCTTTTATGTGGTAGCCACAGCAGACAGTTCCCCGGCTGTGTGATCAATCAGTTGAAAAGACTTTCATAGAATAATCATAATCTTAACCGGTTACAACAATATATATTACTATATTCGGCAGAGATGGGAACATTTTTTTGAAAATAATGAGAATTTCGAGTTTTTATTTTACCGGTATGCCACCGGATTTTTATACAGCAAGCTCTGATCTATAACCGATTGCAGCCCATCTCCGGCATTTAACATATTAACTTTTTTGTCAATCTATGATATATTTTAAGTCCTTGTCAATACCGGCTAATCAACCAAGGGAGAGTATTGATGGATATATTTAAAAAAGCGTTTGATTACTCGTTAGCTGATGAATACAGATCAAAGGGGCTCTATCCTTATTTCAGAGCTATAGAGACGGGTACGGATACAGAGGTGTACTGCCAGGGGAAAAAAATGATCATGCTGGGGTCCAATTCCTACATGGGGCTTACCTTCAATGAGAAGACACTGCAGGGTGCTATTGAAGGGGTAAAAAAATACGGTACAGGATGTGCAGGTTCAAGATTTTTAAACGGCACTCTGGACCTTCATGAAAAGCTTGAAGACAAACTGGCCGGGTTTATGCACAAAGAAAGTGCTCTTTTGTTTTCCACCGGTTTTCTGACAAACCAGGGTATTTTGTCCACCATAATAGGTAAAAATGACATTGTATTCATAGATAAAACGGACCATGCCAGCATCATTGATGGGGTAAGGCTCTCTTTCGGGAAAATCTCCAAGTACAAGCACAATGATATGGATGACCTGAAAAGGCTGCTTGAAAATGCCGCCCCTAGAGCCGGAAAGTTGGTAGTGGTTGATGGTGTATTCAGCAT
>JBMCUI010000232.1:0-3715 GCA_048622675.1 Spirochaetota bacterium
GTTAATTCTTTATATATATAGATTTAATATCAACCAAAAAAATTCACACCCAAATCGTATCCACTTTCCAGCCAACTTAGATTTTTATAGCTGAAAACAGAGTCTGATCCACCACCTTTAGCTTTATCATTAGTGAAGAAGAAATCATTCTTATTTGCTATATGTAATGCGACAGAATCGCCATCAGCCCATTCAGCGATAGCTTTAGAGATTGGGACATCTTCATCGACTCCTGCATTATCAAGCCCCTCCAACCAATTCCTTTCATTGATAACATATTTTTTCCCAATACTTTCAATATGCCCCATCCCACAGTTCTTATTGCGCATCTTTCTATCGAGTTCTCCTAATTTTTCCACATATGCATTAATATCATTATTCGGATAATCTGCAAAATACTCTCTTTTAAGGTCTGGATTTACAATCATTGCTACCCTTAAGTCTTTTAGAATCCTAAAACCTATTTTTAGAGCTTCCTCTAAATAATTACTTAAGAAATCGTTATTTCCTGGGTGTGCATTCAAGTTTGGTCCTATGGCAAACTCAAGGTTAGTACTACCATCTCCGAGAAATGCTTCCTTAATGCTGAATTTCGCCTCGTATGTACCAAAGAAAATTTTTCTATTCTTTCTCTGTATTCCTTCCAAAGTAAAGATTGTTTCTGATATATAGGGTAAGATTTCTTTACTTTCTATTTTATTCCTTATTATCATAAAGTCTGATAATCTAGGTTCTTTTTGATGTCTTGAAGGGTTAGCCACAATTCGCCAAACATTTGAATCAAAAGTTACTTTTATTGCCATATTACCTCCTACCGCATGTCTTCTAATGGGGGCTGGCGTTGCCAAAAGCTTTGCAATGGTGCCCGGAGCTTTATGCCGGCGTGGTGTATTCAGCTGATACCCATCCACGCTTCTTTCCACTCTCAATTGCTCTATGGATAAAGTTTACCCCGATAGCCCCGTCCTGAACAGTTGGGAAATCAAGGTCGATATCCCGCGTCTTTTCACCGGTTATTTTTGCACGAATAGTGCGCGCTGCACACAAATAAATATTTGCAAACGCCTCAATAAAAGCTTCCGGGTGTCCGGGTGGAATCCTGTTGAATTCCTGGGCCTCCGGCTCCAGATATTCATTGCCCCGCTTGTAAACCTGCTCCGGTTTATCTCCGTAGCGTACATACAGGTAATTGGGCTCTTCCTGATGCCACTCCAGGGCAGCCTGTGAACCGTATACCCTGATCTTTAAATTGTTTTCCTCACCTATAGAAATCTGGGAGGTATGAAGCACTCCCCTGGCTCCCCCCTGGTAATGAATAAGGAGGTTCCCATCATCTTCCAGCTTGCGCCCCGGTAGAAACGTAGTTAAATCAGCGCATATTTCCTGCATCTCCAGGCCTGTAATATACCTGGCCAGGTTCTCCGCATGTGTACCAATATCTCCCATACAGGAAGATACCCCCGCCCGTTTCGGGTCTGTTCTCCACTCTGCCTGTTTATTTCCTTCCTGTTCTATACGTGTTGCCAGCCATCCCTGGGGATACTCCACTACAATTTTTCTTATATCCCCCACTACTCCTTTTTCCACCAGTGCCTTCGCCTGCTTCACCATGGGGTAGCCTGTATAATTATGGGTAAGGGTAAATACCACATCGTTTTTTTTGACAAGCCGGCACAGCTCTTCGGCATCCTCCAGGGTGGTGGTCATCGGTTTGTCACATACCACATTAAAGCCTGCTTCTATGAATGTTCTGGCTACTGGAAAATGCATATTATTTGGAGTAACCACAGATACAAAGTCAATTCGCTCCCCTTCCGGGAGCTTACTTTCTTTTTCATCCATTTCCTGATAGGAACCATACACCCTATCCGGATTGAGAAAAAGCTGTTTACCCATCTGGCGCGATTTATCAGCTGACGAAGAAAAAGCCCCGGCTGCCAGCTCCATCTCACCGTCCATTGCAGCAGCTTTCCGGTGTACTTCTCCGATAAAGGCTCCGGGGCCTCCACCTACCATTCCATACTTAATTTTTCTATCAAGTGCCATAAATGACCTCCTTTAAGGGTACTATAAACTATAAATACTATATTATATCATCATGCAATCGGCAATATTAACCTGGAATATAAAAGCACCGCTGTATGTCTGCTTCAATCCCTGAATTTATCCCGTATCCGGAAGTAAGCATCCATTATCTTTTTACCTATGCTCCCTTCCGGGGCTTCGCCGCATACATCCCGTACGGCTGCTTCAATTCCACGTTCTTTTATCATTTTCTGCAGCCTCAGGGCTTCAGGACCCTGGGGATAATCATAGCAGAGAGCAGCTCCGCAAACAACAGCAATATTGTCAATCTCCACTTCATGGGAAATGCACAGCCTTGCGCTCCCTATAAGCCTGTCCTGCGGCCCCAGCTTGCGCACAGGGTCGCGGCAGACTCTATACACAGTATCCTTGATCAGGGGATTTTTAAAACGCACATTCACATCCTGCAGTATCTGTTTATGGCCTTCGTATGTCAGACAGGGATAGGTTTTCAGCAATGCCCGGGTTGTTTCCTCCAGAGCCCCATTGAATATCCCAACTATGAAATCATCATCGAATCCCTGATGTATATAATGGCACCCTTTCAGATAACCTAGGTAGCCCAGAGCTGCGTGTCCAAGGTTGTGGGTAAAAATTTTCCTGTCGAATTCCGCATTAAAATCCTCAACAGGCTCCAAACCCCTGACAGGGGGAAGCTCGGCCCTGAGCGCTCCAGCGTCGCAGGGAAGATGGTGATAAGAATCAGCAACCACCATAAGCGGATTTCGGGCAGTCTCAGCCTTGCTCCTGACAGGCACCATCCTGGCCACACTGGTCCTGACGAAACCTACCCTGTGCTCAACCCACTCTCTGGCATCTGCCTGAAGGGAGTCCATTACCGCTTTTCTAAGTATTGTGTGTACGTTCCTGACATTTTCGCACAAGTAAATATCCACAGAGGTTTCATTTTTACAGTGCCTCAGCTCCAGCCCCCTGGCAAGAGGCTCTGCTATATGCTCCAGGTTTTTTACCCCTACTGCAGTTCCCATTACCGCCGCCTCGCTTACCATTTCAGCTACATGTTCCCGGTCATCTGCTGCCACCGCTTCAATCCTGTCTATCCTCAGGTCAACTTCTTTCTGCGTGTACCCATCCAGCAGCCTCAAGGTATACTCTTTTTCCTGGTTCAGCATATCCACCAGAGAAGTTTTCGCCTCCACAAAAACTGTCCGGTACCCTGCTTCCCAGAAAAGCTGGGCCATAAACCCTCTGCCTATGTTTCCTGCCCCAAACTGTAGCGCTCGTTTCACTATAATAGTCCTTTACGGGCTTACCAGTACCTTCAACGGATTGTCTTCCCGGTTTTTCACCTTTTCCAGTGCAGTTATGAGCTCCTCCAGCTTGAAATTGTGGGTAATAAGGGAATCTACATCTATTACCTCGCTGGAAATAGCGGTAATAGCCTGAGGCCAGACCAGCGGAGCCAGCCATGAAAATCTTACTGTTTTATCCCAGAGAATTGTTTCCAGAGCCGGAATCTCTACCTTGTCCTTATCTCCAGGCAGGCCAAAAAATACAATTATCGACCTTCTGCCGGAAATCTCAAAGGGGATTTTCATTACTTCTGCATTTCCGGTGGCCACAATTACCCTGTCCGCCATTTTACCGTCTGTAAGCTCCGATATTTTAC
>JBMCUI010000233.1:0-3687 GCA_048622675.1 Spirochaetota bacterium
AGGTTCAGCTCCAGTGCGTCTATACCGGTATCCTGCAACAAAGCAGCGTATTCAATCCAGGTTTCTTTGTTTACAGCGTTAAGACTGGCAATAACCGGAATGGACAGAGCCTCTTTTGCCTTTCTTGCCCATGAAAGGTGCTCGGATGGGCCTGCATGTTCCAGATTTGGAAAAATGTTGATCATCTCCGAATGGCGGTAGTTGAATTTTTCCAGGTCTTCTTCGAGCTTGAACCTTTCAAGCTGGATCTGTTCTTCGAAAAGGGAGGCCAGGACCACTGCTCCAGCCCCTGCCTCTTCAATCTTTTTTAAGCTGTCCATGTCCTGGGTAAGGCTGCTTGCACCGGCTATTATGGGGTTTTTCAAGGTAAGACCCATATATGATGCTGTTAATGAGGACATTTTTTCCTTCCTGGTTTTTAAAAAGACCTTATGGTGTATTATTAAAAAAGTCAATATATAAGTTCGGATCAGCTTATCATGGAAAAATTGGCAGAGGGTGGTGCTCCTGATGCGGAGACTGTATTACTATTTTTATCTTTACATAATGAAGAGAATATCGTATACTTTGTATTACAAACAATACAGGAGAGCTAATATGTCAAAGGTAATAACTGTAAGATTACCCGAGGAAATATCAGATAAACTTGATGATTTATCACATGAGATTAAAAGGAATAAGAGTTTCATAATAAAATCAGCATTAGAACAATATTTAGAAGAATATGCTGATTATCAGATTGCTCTTGACAGGTTAAAAGATAAACAGGACAGAATAATTACATCAGATGATTTAAGGAAAGAGCTTGGAATATAATATTGCATATAAATCATCAGTGAAAAAGGATTTAAAGAAAATTGACAAAAATGAATCACTAAGAATACTACATGCAATTGAAGATGTATTAAAGAAAGATCCTTTTAAAGGAAAAGAATTAAAAGGTGAATATGAGGGATTATTTTCATATAGAATAGGTGATTATAGAATAATCTATACAATCTTAGGCAGTACAATAATAATATTAAGAATTAGTCACAGAAAAGATGCGTATAAGTAAAAGTGGTATTTTATGGTATAGTAAAGGGTAATCAGGAGCTGAACATAGATGAGGGTAGGGCTGCTGCATCTGGAAAACTGGTCTGGGTGCCGGAGGCCTGCACGCTTACAGCGGCGATGTAATTTGCATACTCTACTGCCTTTTGCAGGGTTTTCCCTGAAGCCAGGAAAAAAGCCAGGCTGCCCACAAAAGCGTCACCTGCACCGGTACTGTCTACTGCTTTTACCTTCCGGGTGGGAATGTGCAGAGCTTTTTCTTTGGTTACCAGCAGACTCCCCCGATCACCCAGGGTAAGAATCACCGTATCTGTACCTTTTTTCAGCAGCTGTTTTGCCGCTTTTTCTGCCTGGTCTGTGCTTTGTATGTGCATGCCTGTCAGTATCTCCGTTTCGCTTTCGTTGGGGCACAAAATATCGCTTGCACTATAGATTTCTTCTGGAAGATCAGCTGATGCAGGTGCCGGGTTCAAAATGGTTTTTACATTTTCCTCGCGGGCAGCCTTCAGTGCTGCCAGGCTTATCTCCACCGGGACCTCCAGCTGGCATATTAAAATCCGGGATGAAGCGATTACCGGCCTTGCCTGGTTAATTTCCTCCTCTGAGAGAAGATCATTTGCTCCTGTAACGATAATAATAGCGTTGTTGCCATCCGGGTCTACAGTGATGGGTGCCACTCCGGAGAATGCCTTGTCTGTAAACAGTACATTGCTGCAGTCTATCCCGAAGGACTTGAAGTTTTTCAGGGTATTTTCTCCAAACATATCCTTGCCCAGTTTGGTGATCATTGAAACTTGGGCGTCCAGCTTGGCAGCCATTACAGCCTGGTTGGCCCCTTTTCCGCCAAACCCCATATGGAATCTGGTGCCGTGCAAGGTTTCTCCCATTTTTGGCAGCCTTTTCACATAGCTTATAAGATCAATATTTGAAGCACCGACAACACAGATCCGGGGACCACTCATGCAGTACACCTCCAAATTTTTCAAGCGAAACAGACTTTTTCCTCAGCCTTTTACAGCGCCCAGAGTCAGACCTCTGACCAGATACCTCTGTAAAATAATGGCAATGGCAATCACCGGAAAGCTGGCCATGGTAGCCACTGCCGATATTTCTGCCCAAAGTATCTCATGCCCGCCGATCATCCCCGAGATTACCACTGTAACCGGAGTTACCCTGGAGCGGGATAGAATCAGGGCGAAGAAGAACTCGTTCCAGGAAAATATAAAACAAAAAAGTGCTGTGGCTACCAACCCAGGTGCTATCAGAGGCAGGGCAACTCTATAGAATGCACCGAATCTGCCACAGCCGTCAACAAGTGCTGCATCTTCCAATTCGACAGGGAGTTCTTCAAAAAAGCCCTTGAGCATCCAAACCGCAAAAGGAATATTAAGAATTGAATATGTTATCACCAGAGCCTGGTAGGTATCCAGGATGCGGAGGAACCGGTAGAATAGAAAAAGAGGCAGAACACTGGCAATGGGAGGCATCATGCGGATTGACAAAATCCAGAATGCCAGGTTTTTTCCTCCGATTCGGAACCTTGCCAGACTGTAGGCTGCCAGGGCCCCTACAGTCATTGAAAGCAAGGTTGCAAGTGAAGCTACAATAAAACTATCAGCGATGCCTTTTTGCCCACCAATCTGGAGCCCTCTGGCAAAATGACTGAAATTAAAGCTCTTGGATATAAACACCGGAGGATAGGTAAAATATTCGCCCTTTTCTTTAAAGCTGGTTAAAACCATCCAGGCTATAGGGGATAAGAAAATTACCAGAGCAATTGCAAGCACTAGAATAATGAGGATGACAGCGTGTTTTTTCTCTCTCATTTCTTTTTTTCTTCCCCTGGCATGAATTTTAAGAAAATATTGGCAATAATGATAATAACAACGAGCTGGATGTAGGCAAGCGCTGCTGCATAACCTACGTTGAAGTATTTGAAACCAATCAGGTAGTTGTAGTAAGCTACTGTTTCTGAGGAATTTGCCGGTCCCCCTTGAGTCAATAGGACCACCAGGTCAAATAGTTTAAACGCATCCATGCCTCTAATAAGTACTACTACTATAATGGTGGGTTTTAGAAGTGGAAGGGTTATGTGCCAGAACAACTGCCACCGCGATGCCCCGTCTACCCGGGCTACTTCATAAAGGTCTGTAGGGATAGACTGAAGACCTGCAAGAAGAACTATCATCATAAAGGGAGTCCATTCCCAGGTGTCGCTGATTATTATGGAAGTCATTGAAAGTTTTGTACTGCCAAGCCAGTTGACTCCTTCGCTGGAGATTTGAAAAAACTCCAGTATATAGTTCAAAGGGCCGTAGGTAAAATGGTAAATTTGTCTCCAGTTGCACCCTACCACTACCGGCGGTATCATCATTGGAAGCAGAAACAAAGTCGTAATCAGGCTTCGTGTTTGGAACAATCTGTTGAGTGCCAGTGCTATCAAAAGTCCGATGATAAACTGAGAGGTAACGCCGAACAGCAGCGCTTTAGCCATGTTCCACATCGAACTCCAGAACCTTGCCTCTGTAAAAAGCTGGCCATAATTTGCAAACCATACAAACTCTTTAGGGCCTACTGTTGCCAACTGCCAGCTGTTCAGGCTTAAAAAAAGCGAATAAATAAATGGAAACACCG
>JBMCUI010000234.1:0-3681 GCA_048622675.1 Spirochaetota bacterium
CCATAGGGCTGGTCAATGTAAATCCCCACCTCAGGGTCTCTTGTTTCCGGAGTGTCCACCCCCAGAAACCTCATATGCCGGCCCATATACACTATGGTATCTCCGTCCTCCACCTCCAGAAAAAGCCTGCACATCCTCCGAGCCTGCTCCGGCTGGTCGGCCCGGAGGGCTGCCGCACCGGCAGTTACCGCACCGGTACATACGATAATCACAAAAATCCTGATCAGTCTCATACTCCGTCCGTTTCTTCCGATCATATACATATGATATATCCGGGACACAGGAAGATCAACGTCAAAAATTCCTTGAGTATACTCCCGGCAAACCGGGTAATGGAGTTATAATCCAACCAGAGGGAAAAAGAATGTCTTTATTTAAAGTATACGTTACAGAAAAAAGCTATGATGATTATTCTGCTGAAAAAGCCATCCTTTCCAGAGCCGGAGCCATGGTTGGTTTTGCCAGATGTAATACCGAGGATGATATTATACATCAGTGCAGGGATGCCCACGGCCTTCTGGTCCGCCAGACTCCTGTCGGAGAAAAGGCCCTGAAAGAGCTGAAAAATCTGGTGGTTATCTCCCGGTATGGATGCGGCTATGATAATATAGATATTGACGCTGCCACCCATTATGGGGTGGTGGTAACCGTTGTTCCTGATTACTGCACCGGGGAGGTGGCTGACCATGCTATTGCTCTGCTTTTGTCCTGCATTCGTAAAATTCTGCCCAGAGACAGGGCAGTAAGGACAGGAGGATGGGACCTTACCTCCACCCTTCCAGTTGCCAGGAGTTATAACCGGATCATGGGGCTGGTAGGGTACGGGAAAACTGCCAGGGAAGTACGAAATAGGCTTTCAGGGTTTCCATTCCGATTCGCTGCCTGCGACCCTTATATACCTCCAGAAATTTTCGAGATGGACCGCACTATCAGGCTTGATTTTGACAAGCTTATTATGGTATCGGATTATATTTCTATTCACCTTCCCCTCACCCGGGAAACCCACCACCTTTTCAACCTGAATGCCTTCAAGAAAATGAGAAGGGGAGCCATACTGGTAAATACCTCCAGGGGCCAGGTGATAAATACAGCCCACCTGTGCCAAGCCCTTCACAATAAGTATATTTCCGCTGCTGCCCTGGATGTATTTGAACAAGAGCCTTTTGACCCATCACATCCCCTGGCAGGTATTGACTCGGTGGTGCTCTCCGACCATGCTTCCTGGTACTCCGAGCAGTCCCAGAAAGAGCTCCAGCAAAAAACTGCAGCAGAAGCAGCACGGGTTTTAACCGGGCACCTGTCTGGCAACCTGGTCAACCCATCTGCCCTTGAGGTTCAAAAACCCGCCAAACGGCAGGCAGTAGTCCTTTAGCATCTAGTTGCCACCTTCACCCGCATTCTTTTTAACATCTTTTAGAAATACCAATGAATTTTGCAGACCTTTAACAAACCCCTCCTGGCTTCCATACTAACTCATATCCTGCCAGCCTCCCTTTCCTATTTTATTGACAATTATACTGTTTCGTACGAATTTTATACTCAGGTTCCAGGAGGCGGAACATATGGACTTCAGGAAATTAGTGAACAGCGGAGTGGCCAGGATAAAGCCATACATACCCGGAAAACCAGTAGAGGAAATCGAGAAGCATTACACGGTAAAAAATCCGCTCAAAATGAACTCCAATGAAAACCCTCTGGGAACATCCCCCAGTGCCCTGGATACCGCTGCCCGTACGCTTCACCGGGCAAACTCCTACCCTGAGTCTTCCAGCAGGGAGCTGAGAGAAACTCTGTCACAGAAATACGGTCTTTCCCCTGATAATTTTATTGCAGGCAACGGAGGAGACGAAATTTTCTACTACACTGCCATGGCTTTTCTAAACGATCAGGACCAGGTTGTCATACCCCGGATCACGTTTCCCATATATGAAACAGCCTGCAGTATCATGAGAGCCGCCATAGTATACAGCAGAATGGACGGCAACCAGATAGACCTGGAGGACATTCTGAGCAAAATTACTCCCGGGACCAAGATGCTGTTTTTATGCAATCCCAACAACCCCACCGGTCATGCATACAACCACCGGCAGGTGGAGAAGTTTGTAAGACGGGTACCCGAGCATGTTCTGGTAGTGGTCGACGAGGCGTACGGCGATTTTGCAGATATGCCCGATTTTCCGGACACCGTTTCTCTGCTGAACTCAGGCTGTCATAACCTTATTGTCGCAAAGACCCTGTCCAAATCGCATGGCTTCGCCGGGCTCAGGGTAGGCTATGGCATAGCCCATAAACAAATTATTGAAATAATGAACAGGATAAGGATACCTTTCAACCTTACCCTGATATCCCAGAAGGCTGCTGTTTCCGCCCTGCAGGACCACCGGTTCCTGCAAAAGAGCCTCTGCCTCGCCAGGGAAGGCAAAAAGCTCATGTACCAGGAGCTGCAGAACATGGGGCTTGAGTATGTGCGGTCCCACACCAATTATATACTCATAGATACCTTCAAAGACAGCGACCTGGTAACAGAACAGCTCCATAAAAAAGGGGTCATAGTACGGAGTGCCAAAAATTATGGCTATCCTACCTGTATCCGGGTCACTGTAGGCACAAAACAGCAGAATGAACGCTTTTTGGAGGCACTGGAACAGGTAATCCAGGAGCTGGAATAAAACCCCGGGCACAATGTGCCCGCACCAGAACTGTTCCAATATACGATCCGCCCGGCACTGCAGAAAACAGCACTTCACCCTGACAGCATGCATATGCAAAAAACCGTACTTCTTATCAGCGGCATTCCCCTCAAACAAGGGGTTTCATTCTACTACCAGCTGTCGCTTCTGGGCACCTGGCTTACAAAAAGGGGGTACAGGGTGGCACTGTCCAGCCGCCCCCCTGGGAACAGGGAAAACACCCCGATGATGGAACACTACAGGGGTATCCGGGAAGACATGGACATGTTTTTTATAAAGGACCTGAGACCCCGCACCTTTCATCAACTGGTCCAGCACACCGGCGCAGCAGCCGCCATACTGCTGGGCTACCCTTCCCAGTTTAATTTTCTTCACCAGGCCCCGGTACCTGTTTTTCTGTGGGCACAGTTCTCAGGTCCCCCTTCACCAGGTTCCCTGGGCAGTGCTGTACCGGTTCCCCTTACCCCTACAACCCGGGTCCACCTGGTTAATGCAGGGGTTAAGCACATAGGTCCGGTGATTCCTCATGGGGTTGACACAAGCCTGTTCAGTCCTTTCTCCCTGGAGGAAAAAAACAGACTGAAAAAACAGTGGGGGCTGGAGGAACATGTGGTGGTGGGCACAGTAGGTGCAAACACTGCCCGCAAGCAGCTTTCCAGGGTAATAGAGGTGTTTTTTCTGTTCATGCAGCAAACTCCTTCCCCTCTAAAAACCTCCCTGGTTATTAAAACTGACAGGGCTGTTTCAGCAGACGGATGTGATATAAAGGCTTCCACTATACACAGGGCTACTGCTGCACATAACACTATCCTGGTAACTGATCAGCTTTCCTGCAGGCAAATGGCAGAGCTGTACAACCGTATGGATGTTTATGTGCACCTGGCCGAATGGGAGGGATTCGGCATTCCGGCGGCGGAAGCTATGGCCTGCGGGGTGCCGGTTATTACCCATCCGGTGCAGGGACCGGGAGAATTGATACCATATCCTGAAC
>JBMCUI010000235.1:0-3677 GCA_048622675.1 Spirochaetota bacterium
AAGCTCAGTCCCACAAATATTCCACCCATTACAATACTGGTTATGGGTCCGGCAATGGCCATTGAAAACTCTGCTTTAGCACTGGGAGGCTCATCGGTCATTTCTGCAACACCACCGAATAAGAAAAGCGTAATACCTTTCATGGGCAGTCCATGCTGCCTGGCAATCAGTGAATGTGAAAGTTCATGAATTACTATAGAAAGAAAAAGTCCAAGGGCTCCTCCCACCCCCATAAGCCAGTATACTATGGTAGGCTGGTTTTTGATGTATTCTGGAAATACTCCTGAAGCCAGCGACCAGGTTATAAGTACAAAAATGAAAAACCAGCTGAAGTCCAGCCTGACGGTAAACCCCAGTATCCTGAAAACAGTAATTCTTTTTGTGAACATTTAATTGTCCGTCCTTTATCCCTTGTATAAAAAATATTTTGCATTAATTTTCAAGCTTTTTAACCATAATTACAACCATTAAGAAAATAATTGGCAAGTGAAATCCAATCTATTACTGTTGTTTAAATATTACATGAATAATATATATAATAACATTAAAACAACAGGCAGTGGAAGTGAAATGGTATCTTTCCTTATATTTTTATTACTTAGAACAACATAGGTAGGTAAAGCATTGTAAATTTTTGTTGAAAATCGTTACTTAACCTCGATCCTGGTCCAGCTTCTGAATGCGAACTGCGCACACTTTGGTCTCAGGTATTTTGGCTACCGGATCTACAGCCCCGGATGTAAGCACGTTGGTGGGGCTTTCGTGGAAATGGAAGCTCATGGATACTACCCCTTTGGGAGATACCGGGGTCACTTTAATCCTGGCTTTTACCTCTCCTCTGCGTGAAGTAACCTTTACCATCTGACCGTCTTCCAGTTCCAGAACCAGTGCATCCTCAGGGTTTATTTCCACCAGCTCGTGGCCCCTTATAATATTGAGCCCTCCTTTCCTGGTCATGGTGGCAGTGTGGAAGTGGTAGAGGCTTCTTTCAGTGGTGAGGGTAAGGGGGTATTCTTTATCCGGAAGCTCAAAAGGAGGTTTGTACTGGAGGGGTTTAAACCTGCCCTTGCCGCCGGGAGTGGCAAAAAACTGCTGATGGAGCACCGGGGTGCCGTAGGAATCTCTGTCAGGACAGGGCCACTGGAGCCCTCCGTTTTCCAGCCGGTCAAAAGAAATTCCCCCGTAGCTGGGGGTTAAGGAAGCAATTTCATCCAGTATCCGGGAAGGATGCGAAAAATCAAAACCACTCCCTCCCATTCTTCTGGCGATATCGCAGCTGATCTGCCAGTCCGGCCTGCTTTCCCCTACAGGGCTGATCACCTTTCTCACCCTCTGGACCCGCCGCTCTGTATTGGTGAAGCTGCCGTCTTTTTCAGCAAAGCTGGCAGCCGGCAGCACCACGTCTGCAAGCTGGGCTGTTTCGGACAGGAATATGTCCTGGGCCACGAAAAAATCCAGCTTCTGGATGGCCCGGCGTACATGATTTGCATTTGCCTCGCTGAGAATTGGGTTTTCCCCCACCTGGTAGAGGGCTTTGATTTTTCCATCCAGAACACCGTTGAATATCTCTGTATGGGTAAGACCCGGTTTGTCGGGAAGTGGAGAGCCCCAGGCATCCTCAAATTTCTTCCGGATTTCGGGTACATCCACCTTCTGGTAGCCGGGGTACACATTGGGAAGCGCCCCCATGTCACATGCACCCTGGACATTGTTCTGGCCTCTCAGGGGATTTACCCCGGCCGAAGGCCTGCCTGCATTACCCGTCAACAGGGCTATGTTGGAGGTGGCAAGCACATTGTCTGTCCCGTGGGTGTGCTGGGTTATGCCCATGGCATAGAAAAGCATGCCGGGCCGGTGGGTGGCATAGGTTTTTGCTGCCTGTACTATCAGGTCCCGGGGCACACCGGTGGTGTTTTCTACGAAGTCCAGTCCAAAGTCTTCCAAAGAACTTTTGAACTGTTCAAAGCCTTCGCATCGCTCTACAATAAAATCATTGTCCTGGAGATCATTATCAACTATCACTTTCATCATCGCCATAAGCAGGGCCACATCAGTGCCCGGTCTGTGCTGGAGGAAAATATCAGCATATTCGCACAGATCAATTTCTCTGGGATTGGCTACAATCAGCTTTGCCCCTTTCTTTACCGCCTTTTTCATCTCCAGAGCGATCACCGGATGAGCTGAGGTGGTGTTGGTACCAATGGCAAAGATGCACCTGGTATCCCTTATTTCGTTGATGGAGTTGGTCATGGCACCGCTTCCGAAGCTCTGGACCAGTCCGGTCACCGAAGGGGCATGGCAGAGCCGGGCACAGTGGTCTACGTTGTTGGTGCCCATTACTGCCCTGGTAAACTTCTGTACGATGTAGTTTTCCTCGTTGGTGCACTTGGCAGAAGACAGGGCAGCGAAGCAATCGCCTGTGTACTGATTGAACTTTTCTGCAACCAGTTCCAGTGCTTCATCCCAGCCTGCCTTTTTGAGGTCTCCGTTTTTCTTAACCAGGGGGCTGGTAAGGCGCTCGGGATGGTTTATAAACTGGTGTCCGAACCTTCCCTTGACACACAGTCTTCCCTCGTTTACAGGGTTCTGTCTGTCTCCCTGGCTTGCAACCACACTGGTCCCTCTCACCCCCATCTCTATTCCACATCCCACTCCACAGTAGGGGCAGATGGTTTTTACTTTCCTTGAGGGAGGTTTGGTATCTTTTATGCTGAGGGCACCTACAGGACAGCGCTGTACACACTCTCCGCACGATACACAGCGTGATTCCAGCATAGGTTTATTGTCAAAGGTGCTTACTATTGCATTGTAGCCCCGGTAGGCGAACTCGAAGTTTGAGACTCCCACTATATCATCGCAGGTCCTTACGCAGATGCCGCACAGCACGCACTTGTTTTTATCGTACACGAAAAAAGGATTTGAATCATCCACAGGCAAACTTTTCTGCTCTCCCCGCAGCCGTTCCAGACGTTTTTCATCAATACCTACGTAGTTTGCCACTTTTTGGAGTTCGCACTGGTCATTCTGGGCGCAGCTCAGACAGTCCTGGGGATGGTTTATAATGAGCAGTTCGGTGGTCACCCGTCTTATTCTTTCTATTTCAGGGGTATCCGTTTTTATGTACATCCCATCTTGAGCAGAAGTCTTGCAGGAAATATCAATTTTTTTGCCGTCAATTTCTACCAGACACAGCCGGCAGACACCGGCAGGCGCTAAATCGGGATGGTAGCAGAGGTGAGGTATATATATGTTGTTTTCAAGAGCTGCTTCCAGTATGGTCGCCCCTTTTTTCGCCTGTACAGCTGCACCGTCTATGGTAAGTGTGAGTTTATCCATTTATTTTCTCCTCCATCACTGGTTGTCCCGGCAGACATTCAATCGCACCCGCCCTTTCCGGACAGGAGGCAAAACAGACTCCGCACCTGATGCATTTTTCCTGATCAATGTGATGTACCTTTTTGGGCTCTCCGTTAATGGCATCCGAAGGACATGACTTGAGACACAGCCGGCACCCGATGCATTTCTCAGGTATAATGATGTAATGTATAAGGGCCCTGCACACTCTGGAAGGACACTTTTTTTCTTTTACATGAGCTTCGTATTCCTCACGGAAATAACGGATGGTGGTGAGTACAGGGTTGGGAGCGGTCTGTCCCAGTCCGCACAGAGAGCCGGTC
>JBMCUI010000236.1:0-3667 GCA_048622675.1 Spirochaetota bacterium
CGGTTTCAGAAGGGGGTATCCCTGATCTTTTCTGGACTTTATATAAGCTCCACTAGTCTGTCTGGCCATGCTCCTGACCCTTTGAATGTACGAAGTTCTATCTGTTACACTGAGAGCACCTCTGGCATCAAGCAGGTTGAAAAGGTGAGAACACTTCATTACCATATCATATGCAGGAAGAACCACACCATCTTCCAGGCATACTTTTACCTCGTGCTCATATTCATTGAACAGCCTCTTGTGTTTGTCCACAGTAGCTATTTCGAAATTGTACCTGGAAAACTCATACTCTTCTCTTTTTCTTAAATCACCGTAGGTAAACGTCTGATTCCACATAATATCAAAAACATTGTCTTTTTCCTGAATAAACATTGCAATTCTCTCCAGGCCGTATGTCAATTCTACAGGTATGGGATCAAGTTCGTACCCTCCCGCTTGCTGAAAATAGGTAAACTGGGTAATTTCCATCCCATCCAGCCATACCTCCCATCCCATACCGGTTGCCCCCAGGGTAGGAGATTCCCAGTCATCGTGGACGAACCGAACGTCGTGTTTGGTAAAGTCTATTCCCATACTGCCTATGCTCTCCAGGTATATATCCTGAATATCAGCCGGAGCTGGCTTTATCAGCACCTGATACTGATAATGAAGCTGCAGGCGGTTGGGGTTTTCTCCATATCTGCCATCAGTTGGTCTTCTGGAAGGCTCAACATACGCTGCACTCCATGGCTCCGGTCCCAGAGACCGCAGAAAAGTTGCAGGATTGAATGTTCCTGCACCAGCCTCCACATCATAGGGCTGCACCACCACCGCCCCTTTTTTACTCCAGTAGGAGTTTAAATGAAACATTATATCCTGAAAATTCATTTTATTCCCGTCCTTAAAGATTTCAGCAAAATATATTCACACCCTGTTTTACTGTCAAGCGGATAACCTTTTCCACAGAACAGGAACCTGGTACAGGGATTTTAATGGTACTTATTTACTATCTCCAATATGCCGAAACTAGTGGTGTGTACTGCTACACAGCAGATAAACTAGTGTCGAATACCACAACTACTGGCAGAAAAACCGAATGAAGGACACCCTCACCAGAAGGCTAATACTTATAATTATAGTAGTTGGCCTGATTTTCAGTATTCTGGTAGTACGTATAACCAAGCTTATGATTTTCAACAAACAGATATTAATTGCCTCTAGTGAAAGTCCCAGGTACCATGAAAGAGGATTTATACTGGATAGAAACGGACAGAAACTTGCCCTCAGCCTCAAAACGTATTCTGTATATGCACGACCCGAAGAGGTAGAAAACAAGAAAGAAACTGCGCAGCGGCTGGCCAGAATACTGGAAACAGACTACTCCTGGATTCTGAAAAAACTCAACCAGAACACCCATTTTGTGTGGATAAAGAGGCAGCTGGACCTCAAATATTCTGAAAAACTGGAAAAAATGGAAATACAGGGAATATATATACAGCCTGAGTACAAAAGGTTTTATCCATTCAATAACCTGGGTTCCCATGTTATAGGATTTTCCGGAGTGGACAATGTGGGACTGGAAGGAATAGAGTATTACTTTGACAGTCTGCTCCTGCCCAGGCGGATAGACCAAAAAGGTATAAATTATTCAGATTATCAAAGAGGGTATTCGGTGGTTTTGACCATCGACAGGTTCATGCAGGACGTGGTGGAAGAAGAGCTGGAAAAAGCATATACGCAGACAGGAGCCAGGTATATTACCGCTGTGGTAATGAATCCAAATAACGGAGAAATTTATGCCCTGGCCAATAAGCCGGATTACAATCTGAACCAGTTCACCTCATACCCGGATGAAATTAAAAGAAATAAAGCCATTACAGACACGTTTGAGCCTGGCTCCACATTTAAACCTTTTGTAGCTTCCATACTGCTGAACGAGGGTACGATAGAAAGCAGGTCACAATTTATGTGCAGAGGGGAAGTTACCATTAAATCTACCACCATTCACGATACCGGCACTCACGGAATTGTGGACCTTACAGAGATACTGGAAAAGTCATGCAATGTGGGCATGGTAAAAATGGTTGACAGGATTGACAGGACCACCCTTTACCAGGGGTTGAGGGCCTACGGTTTTGGGTCCCTGACAGGACTAAATCTGCCCGGTGAGGCAAGGGGGATACTCAGAAAACCGAAAAGCTGGAGCACCATATCAAAATATGAAATTGCCATAGGACAGGAGGTAGCGGTCACTCCAATTCAATTGATTACAGCAGCTTCTGCTCTGGCCAATGGAGGAGTACTGATGCATCCCCGTATTGTTAAACAGATCCAGAAACCCGACGGTACAGTGCTGAAAAACTTCCCCAGCATGGAAATACGGAGGGTTGTACATACGGGGACTGCTCATAAAATTTTAGAGATTTTATCAGGAGTACTAACTCCTTCAGGCACCGGGTACAAGGCACACATCGAGGGATACTCTCTGGCAGGCAAAACCGGTACAGCGCAGATAGCAGATCTCGTAGATGGGGGCTATCTGGAAAACCAGTTTTATGCTTCTTTTCTAGGCTTTGTACCCGCATCGGACCCCCGAATGGTGGTACTGGTAACCCTGGACCAGCCCAAAGGAGAAGTATATGGAGGGCAGATTGCAGCCCCCATATTCAAACGGATTGTGGAAAAAATTGCGCCCTACATGAATATACTACCCCGGTCCGGCGAAGTATACGTGTTGAGAGAAAAATGACCGGCATTCATAACTACTTTGTGGATAAAAACATGACAGAAACTCCTGGCAACACTGTTTTTCAAAAAAATATGGACACGTTGAGGACATACCTGCCGGAATTATGCAATAAATTAAGAAAAAAATCATCAGAAGGACTTTCTTTCAGCCATTTCAAAACCAGAGATGGATTGCCTGTAATTGCAGTGCAATCACAGGGTAAAAAAATTCTTCTTCATTCCAGAAAAGACCCTGCGGGTGAAGCAAGAAGGTTTGTGCAGGCACACATAAGTGGAGACGAACAGATTATTCTTGTGGCAGGTATGGGTCTGGGATACCATGTGGAAGAACTGCTCAAAAAGACCGGTGCCCGGATCATTGTTATAGAGCCCTCTGCACAGCTTCTCAATGAGGTTATAAGGACAAGGGATCTTTCCGGCATGCTGCAATCAGGTAGAATATGGATTTTTCTCGACGGTGAGTTTGAATACGAACATATTATTCCCTTTTCGGTGACCAACAGAATTAAGTTCCTGGTACACCGCCCTTATATAAACCTGTTCAGCCGGTGCATTACCAGGCTTAGAGATGCCTTCAGAGACTACTCTCACAGAAAAGAGATAAACACCGCTACGTTAAAGAGGTTTGACAGGCTATGGACAAAAAATCTGTTTAAAAACTCTCCTAATTTTTTTAATCTCAGGGGTGTGAACAAGCTGAAAAATATACTTGATGGGGTTCCCTGCATGATTATTGCAGCTGGGCCTTCCGCCGAAGATCACATCCATACCATTGGCCGCCTGATGGACAGGGTGTTTACCATCGCAGTGGACACTTGTTTAGGGCCTATGATGAAAAAAGGAGTAATTCCCGATTTTGTAGTAACTGTAGACCCCCAGTTTATAAATAGTTTTCACACTGCAGCTGCTTTTCGCTTCCACTATCCCTGGAGGTCCATGC
>JBMCUI010000237.1:0-3658 GCA_048622675.1 Spirochaetota bacterium
TGCTTGCTCTTTCTTCGATAAAGGTGATTGCCGGTCTCCTAATCGGGGGAATGATGCCTTTTCTTATCTCTTCCATGCTTTTCGAAGCAGTCCAGCAGGAAGCATTCAAGATGGTGGCGGAGGTACGAAGGCAGTTCAAAGAAATTACAGGCCTGATGGAAGGGAGAGCCGAACCTGATTCAAAGACCTGTGTTGACATTGCCACCAAGAGTGCTCTCAAAGGAATGCTGATGCCGGGGACCATAGCAATCCTTACTCCTCTTATTGTAGGCATTCTCTTCGGCCCTATAACTCTTGCCGGGACTCTTATCGGCGCTATTGTTACAGGGATAATTATTGGCATCCAGTATGCAAACTCCGGTGGAGGAATGGACAATGCTAAGAAGTACATAGAAGAAGGTAATGTGGGAGGCAAGGGTTCGGATGCCCACAAGGCTTCGGTTGTAGGGGATACGGTGGGCGACCCCATGAAGGATACCGTAGGACCTTCCATCAATATACTTATAAAGCTGATGAGCGTGATTTCGCTGGTGCTGGTTCCGTTCCTCAAAGAAATGCATGGATTGATCTGGAAGTTGTTTTAATGAGCATTACGGAGCAGCTTCACAGGGTGTTTTTTAACGGCCGGGGCACGCCGTATTTGGCAGGTGAGCATCATGAAGCAGCTTTACAGGAAGTTACCTAGAACTCAGGGCATCTTCCGCGCATATTCCAGCTGCGATCTGCTTCTATCAAAGTCCGGGTATTTAACACTTCAGGTCTAAAAAATTCCATTCTTTATACCTCGGGGAATTCTACTACTCAGGGAGAATCTGCATCCCGGTGGAGATTAAACCATATATGTGTTATAATATACGGTGATATGCCTTTTATAGTAAATCTAGTAACTTTAATTGTCCCGGCTTGAAAAAATTAAAGAAATAGACTGAAAATAATGATGTATTCCTGTTTGTATATTATAATTAACGTATTGACAGGAAGAATATGAAAAACATACTGTGTATTAATTTTGACTCCAGAGAGATCCGGGGAATCGGGGAGCTGGTAAGGAAAAATGATGTAGATGATTACAATTTCCTGGACTGCCAGGACCAGAGTAAACTACCCCGGATAGTAAACCAGAATACAATTCATTGTATTCTGTATGCCATCCGGAATAAATTATACCTGGAAGACCTGGAGTACCTACGGCTGGTAGTTAGTGGTATACCGGTGGTTGTCAGCGGGAAAAAATTTATTCGTAAAAAGGATTTGCTAAACTTAATTAACACAGGTACCCTCTATTATTTTCTTTCCCGGCCCTTTTCCGAGTATGAGCTGATGGCAGCGCTGGAAAGTGCTCTGGGCTACAGTGATAAAGTACAGCAAAAGTATAACAGGCTGAAAAAGCAGTATTTTGAACAGCAGATTGAAAAGTTGAACAAAATTGGCATTGCTCTTTCCAGTGAGCATAATCTGGAAAGGCTGCTGGACCAGATTGTCTCTCAGGCAAGATTTTTGGCCCATTGCGATGGGGGGAGCATCTATATAAGGGAGAATGATATGCTGGACTTCGTGGTGGCCCAGAATGATACCCTTAAAAAGAGACACGGCGATAAGTATGAGGAAAAGTTTTTTAAGCAGTTCCGTTTTCCTATGAGCAAGGACCGGATTTCCGGGTATGTGGCTATTACCGGGGAGACTCTGAATATAGAGGATGTTTACAATATCCCTCCGGAAAAGGACTACAAGTTCAAGAGCGATTTTGACAAAAGGAACAATTACCTGACCAAGTCAATGATCCTGGCGCCAATGAAAGACCCCAGCAACAATATCCTGGGGGTGCTCCAGCTTATCAACTGCCTGGACGAGCAGGGGAATATTATTCCGTTCGATAAAAACCTGGAGGGCCTTATCCAGTCACTGGCCTCCCAGGCGGCAGTGGCTATTAGAAATGCCAGGCTTCTGCAGAAGGTAAAAGAAGCCCACCTGGATACCATACTCAGGCTGTCAATGGCGGCAGAATTCAGGGATGTAGACACAGCTGATCACCTGAGCAGGATGACCAGTTATTCAATGATTATAGCCAAAAAGCTCGGGCTGGAAGAGGCTAAAATAGAGCTTCTTCGATATGCAGCTCCCATGCACGATATAGGTAAAATAGGTATACCCGATTCAATTCTGCTTAAAAAGGGAAAGCTGAATCCTCAGGAGTGGGAGGAAATGAAAAAGCATACCCAGTATGGTGCCCAAATGCTGGAAGGGTCAGATTCAGAAATACTGAAGGCCTCCAGAATAGTTGCTCTCAACCATCATGAAAGATGGGATGCGAAGGGGTATCCAAGGGGCCTGAAGAACGGAGATATACCTATTTTGGGGCAGATCACTTCTGTTGCAGATGTGTTCGATGCTCTCACTTCAAAAAGGTGCTACAAACAGGCCTATTCCCTGGAATATTCCATTGACGAAATAAAAAAGAGCAGTAATACCATGTTTGGTCCTGACCTGGTGAGAGCGTTTCTCGATGGTCTGAAGGAGATAGTTGAAGTTTACCACAGTTCAGATCAAAAAATTATGGAAAGACTGAAAGTGTAGATTTATGGTAATGGTTACACCTGCCTGCAGGTTGAACCGGAAACTGCCGCATCTGAGAAAGTGGTAATTTATAAAAGGTTTGACTTTTATTTCCGGTCAGCATAATATTACTCTCAAAATATGGGGCGTTTATGTTCCTTTTGTTTATATCTATTGCTGTAGTTGGAGCTATTTTATTTTTTTTGGTTATTGTTTTTCACACCTCTGTAAGTGTGAAAAAAAGAGGGACAGAGGAGCAAATTCAGCCTCTTTCGGGAAGAGGTGCAGGCCATCCCGAATTAGTGAAAAGTCCGCGGGAAAAATCTCCAAAAACCATACCTGAAGGCAGGGTAATTTCTCGAAAAGGGGAAAAAACCGGTGCATCAAGTTACATTCCTGTGGTCCGTCCAGACAGAATAATTCCCGGTCTGAACAAAGGGGAACTGGTGCACTACAAGGGCTCTGGTGTTTTGTACAGTATTGAACTGCTTGTTGATCCTCAGGAAATAAACCCAGAAGAGCATGAACTGTCAGTTGAGGTGGAGGGGGAGGTGGTTATTACCTCCAGAGGAATACTGGTATACGACAGCAAAAACATTAAAAAAATATCAACGTCAGCCATAGAGAAATTTGATTTCAGGGGACCCTATGTAATTATAAAGAGAAAAAATGTTAAAAAAAAGAAAGACATAGTAAAGGTTCCTGAAAATACAGCTGAGTTTAAATATATCCTCCATACCCTGGCATAGAAATGAATATATACCGTTATACCAATTACCTCTACAAACCGAAGCGAAAAAAGAAAAAGCTTTTTGTGGGGGTATTTCTGGTTCTGCTGGTTGTTGGAGGGATTGTATATTCGGTTTTTTTTGTTGATTTGTATTCTTTCTACTCCCGGATTTTAGATGTTTACAGGATTACTTTTAATGATTTTCGCTACCTGGAACGGAATCTGGAGGAGGGAAACTACAATATTGTTATTCATGAAGGCCTGCCCTATCTGGAGAAGAGGCCCTATGACTCGCGTCTTTTAAGGTATATTGGGGAAGCCTACTATTATATTTCTACAGGGTTGATTGGCGCTGAGAAAGAAAAGTCTTTGGAC
>JBMCUI010000238.1:0-3651 GCA_048622675.1 Spirochaetota bacterium
ATTTAATGTGAGAAGTAACAGTATATCTCCTCTTTTTCTCCTTCGTGCTTTCCATGCTGGGGGGAGTTATCAAAACCTTTGACCCAACTTCTCTGACATCTCCCGGCTTAAATATTTTTCTTGCCAACTCAACCTCCTTACAAAAAAGGGGACAGGCTACTTTTTTATCTGTCTATACTACCAGCTCATCTTCACCGGCCCTGGCAACCACAATTTCTCCTGCCTCTTCCAGTTTTCTTATTATTCCCACGATCTTCTGCTGTGCCTCTTCCACATCTTTCAGCCTCACAGGCCCCATAAATTCCATGTCTTCCTTCAGCAGACTTGAGGCCCTCTTGGACATATTCCTGAAAATCTTGTCCTGAACCTCAGAGTCCACCCCTTTGAGGGCCTTGGCCAGGTCGGAGGTGTCCACTTCTCTCAGCACCTTCTGTACTGCTCTATCATCCAGCAGAACTATATCATCGAATATGAACATTCTCTTTTTTATTTCCTCTGCCAGCTCCGGGTCTTCCTCCTCCAGTGACTCGATGATGGTCTTTTCTGTGCTTCTGTCCACCAGGTTAAGAATGTCCACAATTGACCCCACTCCTCCGGCCACGGTATAATCTTCGCTGGCCAGAGTGGAAAGTTTTTTCTCCAGCACCCGCTCCACTTCCCTCAACACATCAGGAGAAGTCCTGTCCATGGTGGCAATTCGCTTGGCCACATCTGCCTGCACATCTTCCGGCAGGGAGCCCAGTATAATAGAGGACTTGTTGGGCTCCAGGTAAGAAAGGATCAACGCAATGGTCTGTGGGTGCTCGCCCTGGATAAAGTTCAAAAGATGGCTGGGATCGGTCCTTCTTATAAAATCGAAAGGTCTTACCTGCAGTGAAGAGGTCAACCGGTTGATTATATCTATGGCTTTCTGCGAGCCCAGGGCCCTTTCCAGTAGGTCCCTTGCATAATCGATACCCCCGGAGGATATAAAGTCCTGGGCCATCATCAGCTCCTGGAATTCGGTCAAAACCTTGTCCCTGTCTGAGGGGTCTACTGCCTCCTGCCGGGCTATTTCGAAGGTAAGCTGCTCGATCTCATCCTCTCGAAGATGCTTGAAAATCTCAGCAGACACTTCCGACCCCAGGGTTACCAGGAAAATGGCTGCTTTCTGTCTTCCATTAAGGGTCTTTTTGCTACTCTGAGTGGTGTGACCACCACCACCTGAGGATTTTGCCTGAGCCTTACCCATAGTACCTCCCTGTTCAAATTTATATAGTAATAGTACTAATTCATCTATTCTTCAACAAGCCAGGTCCTTATAAGTTTTGCCACCTCTTCAGGATGTTCTCTGGCTATGTTCATCACATTCTCCTGCATTTCCAGCCTGGCCCTTTCTTCAGGAGAAAGCTCAGCCTCTGCTCCTTCCTCCTCCGCTGATTTAAAAGCAGCCTCGCGCATAAGCTGCTGCTGCCTGGCAAGCTCCTCTTCTTTTATTCTCTTTCTCCTGGCAATTTCACGGGAAATTGCTTTGTAGGCCAGGGTTACTATAAAAATAGCAAAAAGTGCGATAAGTGCGGTAATGAGGGTCTTTTTAATCTGTTCCCTTCTCTTAATATACTGGTCTTCTCTGGCAAATTCTTCCGTTCTATCAAATTTTATATTTTTTACTACTACCGCATCCCCTCTGGCTGCTGAAAACCCCACAGCACCCTTTACTATATCCTCCAGCTTTCTCATTTCTTCCGACGTTCTGGGTATATACTCTCTTTTTATCCCTCCTTCAGTGGTCAGAACAGGCTCTCCCTGTTCATTGTAAACCTTTTTCCAGGTTCCGTCTACCCATACAGAGGCAGAAATTTTCTCCACCTCATAAGGAGCAGCATCTATTTTTGAGACCTTCTGGCTTATTTCATAATTTTTTACCTTTTCTGTTTTTTCATACTTTGTTCCCTCTCCCAGTGCTTCTTTGTATCCAGGAGGTATGTTTGGCTCCACTCCAGGGGGCCCTTCAGGCACAAATCCAGTACCCTCAAATTTTTCTGTGGTCTCTTTCTCGCTTCTGGGGACTTTCAGTACCACTTCAGTTTCATCGTATGGGGTTTGAGGATTGTCCTCCCTCTTTACAATAGGTATATATTCGGTTTTCTCTATTTGCTTCTGGGCAAAGTTAAGGTCCACAGCTACCGAAGCATTTACTTTGTCTTCACCCAGTACCGACTTGAGCTTTTCGGTTATTTCTCTCTGCATTCTTAAGCGGAGCTTTTCCTTTATTCTCCACTCTTTCTGGGCCCTGGTCAGATAATCCACCCCCTTCTCGGCCTCAAAATCGGAAAGAATGTTGCCGTGATTGTCAGTAACCATTACATTTTCCGGCATGAGTTTGTCTACTCCGAAGGCTACCAGGTTGACAATTCCCTTTATCTTCTCCTCGTTGGTGTTTAAATCTGAAAAAGGTGCAGGAGTTATAATGACCGAAGCGGTGTATGGCTGCTCCTCATCAATGTACAGCTCTGGTTTGGGCATACTGACCTGGATGCTTACATCCTCCACTCCTTCCAGCAGCCGGATATGCCTGGTTATCTCGCCGATTATGGCCCTTCTCAGGTTTACATTCCTCTCAAAATCAGTGGTGGTCCACGCATCCATATCAAAAAGCTCCCACCCCTTTATTCCTGAAGGGAGCATCCCCTCCATACCGAGCTTCATCCTGAGATGGGCAGCTGTCTTTTTATTTTCTACTACAATATACTTGCCTTCCCTGGTGTCGAACTCATACCCCATCTGAGAAAGCTGATTGGTAATTCTGGTAAAATCACGCTGGTTGAGAGGAAAATCAAACAGAAGAGCCTGGGCGGGTTTTGAAGAGTAGGATACCAGGAATATAAACCCCACTATCAGTAAAGCCACTACCCCTATCAAGACAAGCTTCTGGGTCTGGCTTAACTTTGAATATATGTTTTTTACATTTTCAATCAACCTTCTTAAAAAATTATCCATTTTCCCCTCCCATAGCTTTTCCCTGCAGGCGTTTAAACCGTACGCGTTGTGCTCATCACCGGATGTTGATCAGCTCCTTATAGGCCTGGGTTACTTTTTCTGTTATTGACTTGGTAAAAAAAAGCGACAACCTGGCCTTTTCTGCAGCAATGCTCACATCGTGAATATCCACAGAATCAGGTCTTACTGCCAGCGCTCTGGACAGCTCATCCGACCTCTTCTGCAGGTTGTTTACCTTGTAAAACGCATCTTTTAAAGCATTGCCAAAATTTGAAATAAAATCGCCTTCTTTTTTTGGCGCCTTCTGAAAACCAAAATGCCCCTGGTGAGTGGCCCTCAGATTGACTATATCACCAGCAGCCTGACTGCCTTTTACCATAATACCCCCCTGTTATTTATCATAATAGTATTTACCTGCCTCCTATCTCCAGTCCTCTCATAAACATCTGGGTGGAGTTCTGGACCATGGTAACGTTGGCTTCATACGCCCTGGATGCGGAAATCATGTCCACCATTTCCTCAACCACATTTACATTTGGGTACTTCACATACCCCTTTTTGGGTCCTGACTGAATGGCATCGGGATGGTGTGGATCGTAGACCAGTCTCAGCGGAGAGCGGTCCTCTTCAATCTTTATAACCCGGACTCCCTCTCCTGTCCCCCGCCACAGA
>JBMCUI010000239.1:0-3648 GCA_048622675.1 Spirochaetota bacterium
AGTATTCATCGTGCTGCCCGAGAAGGTTTCGCAGTGAAAGCAGCTCGGATATGGAAATCTGTACTTTCAGATCGGTCTCCCCTTCAATTGCTTTGGCAATTTTGCAGTATCGCTTGATCAGTGACTTGATAAAATCAAACTCAAGGGTTTCCTTTACCTCAACTTCTATAAAAACCTCCACCTTTCCCCTCTTTATCGAGGACCTCATTATCTTTCTCAGTTTATACTCCAGATTTAACAGGTAGGGCGGCAGCTTGAGCTTCATCTCGAGATACTTGTTGTTGAGCGACTTTATCTCACAGTGTAATGTGTAGTCTTCAGACTCCATACTTTTCTGAGCATATCCTGTCATGCTATTCACGTGATAACTCCAGATACGTCCTGATATACATCCACTGACGGCTTTACTATATACCCGTCAGGCAATGAGCCATAAAAGACTTTGAATGATTTTGTTTTTTAATTCAGATTGATTAATGCAATTGTAAACCCTTCTTTTTTTAAAATCCACATAATATGTCTGGTTTATCACTAATAGGAAAAAAATCTTGACCTCCAAAATATGGCTTGCTATATTGAATCGCGTACAGGGCCGCTAGCTCAGTAGGTAGAGCAACGCCCTTTTAAGGCGTGGGTCGAAGGTTCGATTCCTTCGCGGCTCAATTGTCTCCTTCGTCTAGTGGTTAGGACACCGGGTTTTCATCCCGGCAACAGGGGTTCGACTCCCCTAGGAGATGCACTGTAAACCCCCCCCGTTTTTCCTCCTTTTCGGGGGGGTTGTTTTTTACTCCTTTCCTCCTTTTCGGGGGAGTTTCCTTAAGGGTATTCTCCGTCTTGCATCTCCCTGGGTATTTGCCCATTCACCTGTACCTCATACCCCCTCTTCAGGGGTCTGCTTAGTATTACATCCCAGGGGGTGAATGCACTTATATCCGACCTTCTTTCTGTGCTTTTCAAACAACACAGCCGCTATTATACATATTTTCCAAGAATTTTCAATAAGGTTTTTTCAAAGCATGATTATTTTCTGCATTTTTATACCGAAGTTCTTTATAGAGGACTGTGCACAGTGACTTATATCGGTCCCCTAACCATTTAACGGATTTTTACAAATCACGTTGGAACTATTCACTGATTGTGCTATACTAGTATATATCCTGGAAAAAACTATCAACCGGATACTAATTCGGCCCAAAACCACTATAACACTATCTGGGAATCAAGGGTTACCACTCTTTGATTTTCACAGGAGAACTTAAATGAAAAACAAATCCATTCTGCCTTTCATTCTTATGTCAGCAGGTATCCTACTGCTGGTGCTTTCCTGCAAGCCCATTAACCTGTTCAGTCCTCTGGTAGACCCCTCCAAAATGGGAAATGAGGCTAAGCTTGATGCAGGTGACAATGCACTTGCCAGCGGCAGTTACGACGAAGCTATCGATTATTATACCCAGGTAATTGACAGCGGTGCAGCCGGAGATGAACTTACCGATGCTCACCTGGGCCGGGCATCCGCGTACCTGCGGAAGGCTGCTCCCAACCTGGACCAGGTTGTTGAAGAGGCACTCAGTGGTGATTTAGATGTAGATAATACCTCCGATGTTATAACCCAGGTGGTGGGTGAAGATGGAGACTATACCAATTTTTTTGACAATTCACAGAACTCTGCAGATGACTACAACAGCGCAGTATCCAGCTATGATTCAGAGGACATAGACCCCGGAGTTCTGCTGGAAGTGTACGAGACCAACATGATGGCAGCAACAGGGGTGGGGGCAAGGAAAATCGCGGAGAAGCATAATGATTCTCCCTGGGAGAATATATCAAATGAAGAATATGCAGCTATTACTGATGAAGGTAGCAGTCATCCATATAATATAGGTACATGGAGTAAAGATCCAGATGCAGAAGACAATGGATTGTCCAAATATGTAAAGAATGATCCGGGCGGTGCAGATAATGCAATGATGGAATACCTGACTAATGCCTACAATGCCCTTGAAACACTGAAGCAAAATCCTCCATCAGGAATGACCGCTTCCGGTATCGAGGGCATGCAGAATGGCATAAATGACTGGGTTGAAAATGGTCTCGATAAACCTGCCATTCCTTAATTGCAGAGCTTTGAAGAAAAATTGTATGGAGTATGGAAACAATATACAACCGTAAAAATACGAAATGAACTATTACTGAACCAGCCGTGAAAGGAGAAAAAATCATTTCCAGAAGATAAAATATTCTAACTGATAGTTCGTCAAAACAATCATCTATGATTCCTTCTGAAATATGTAGATATACGGTATATAATTGTGATCACAATACGGAGAGCCTATTATGAGAAAAAAAACCTGCCGGCAAACAATTTTGGCAATCCTTTTTTTTATATTCCTTTCCGTTAATTATATTTTCCCTGCCGACAACACCGAGCCTCCTGCAGTGCCGCTCCTCCCTGAGGTAAGGGCCATGGGAGGAGCATTCACAGCAGTAGCAAACGACCACAACACCATATTTTTCAACCCGGCGGGATACGGTATTATTGGAGATGGGATTACTTCGGTGTTTTCGCTGGGATTGAAGGCAAATATTGACGACAGTGCAGTCGACTTCTACGGCGCCCTTCTTTCAGGTGAAGACATGACCACCTCCTCCAATATTGACAAATACATGACCTGCGTCACAGTTTCACCTGGAGTGGCAGGCCCTATCCTCTTCGGGAGGGTAGGCGAAAACTTTGGCTTTGCCTTTTACGACAATCTCAGTGTTTATCTGGATACCGATCCCGGGGCTATTTTCCCCAAAGCAGAGTTCCACGCCTACGCAGACGTGGGATTTGTGGGAGGGTACGGGACAGAGCTCCCCTGGGGGAACAGCCTTTATGCTGGGATAAACCTCAAGCTTCTCCTGAGGCTTAAATCACACCTGGAGGGAACAGCACTGAAAGTAATGGACTCGGTTTCCGACCCATCCAAAATACCTTTGGTTAAAGCAATAGGTTTCGGCTCGGACCTGGGGCTTCTTTACCGTCCTGCACCGTGGTTTTCATGCGGAATTGCAGCAAAGGACTTTTTCGGGACCCATTTCAGCTCGTGGGAAAACCTCACCAGCTATGAACAAAGCTTTCCCAACAGCTACATCAAACCACGTATAGCAGCAGGAGTCGCCCTGTTTCCTCTTGAAAGCATGGGCTCGGAATCAGCAGGGTTTCGGGACCTGGTCATGTCCCTGGAATACTCCGACCTGCTGGATTATTCTTCTTTTCTTTCCAATATCAAGTTCGGGCTGGGATTCAAAACCCTGAGGTTCCTTGAGCTCAGAGGCGGAATTGACGGAGGCTACCTTACAGGAGGAGTGGGGTTTAACTTAAAAGTAGTACATATAGACCTTGCCTATTTTGTGGATGAGAGGGGGGCTTATCCGGGCGCTGACCCGGTGCAGAACCTGATGTTTAACATAGCTGTGAGGTGGTAGTAAAATCATTTATAAGCATCCAATTACTCGTACTCCGGGTAATAGTAGTTGGGAGGCTCCTTGGTAATTTGAACATCGTGGGCATGGCTTTCCTTGAGTGAAGAGAAGCTGATCCTGATGAACTTTCCCTTCTGCCACAGCTCAGGGACGGCCCTGGCCCCTACATAGCCCATTCCGGCC
>JBMCUI010000240.1:0-3645 GCA_048622675.1 Spirochaetota bacterium
CCCTTCCCTGTTAAAAGCCAGAAGCTCACAGGTATCGATGGCTGTTGCTGTAGCTGAACGGGTGGTCTGACGGATGATGGCCATTTCTCCAAAAAAATCACCTTTCTGCAGCACAGTCAGGATTTTATCAATATCATTTACCCGTTTGGTTATTTTGACCCTTCCCTTTTGAATGATATACATGGTCTCCCCTGGCTCGCCTTCTTTAAAAATAACCCTTCCGGCTTCTACCACCTGACCATATTTCTGAAAGAGGGTTGTTTTCTCCATATATGTACCTCTTTTATAGTTTTAACATCCAATCATTATTATAATATGGTCATAATAGTATCTGCAATTAATTTATTGATTTTTGGTTTATAAATACTTACCATGCTGAGAAAGGAGTGCAATATGGTGCAGACCAGGGGTGCAGTATTTCTCCTGGCAGGTGCCCTGCTGGCTGCCTGGTGTGTATTCCCGGTTTCCGCGGAACCCCACACAGGCTCCCCTGCCGGGAAATCACCGGAAGACCTCTCTGGCAGAAAGCCACCGGATGGAGGTTTCGGGGAAGGGGGCAGTCAAAACGCATACCAGGTACTGATTGGACCTCAGGGAGATGGTGAAGGTCTACCGCCGTTGGATGAGGGGTTTTTGTACTCAGCTGTACGATTTTACAGGAAGCATATTTCTGTGCTGGACGGCCCCAGGTGCATGTTCTACCCCACCTGCTCTCAGTTCTGCATTAAGGCATGGGAAAATTACGGGTTTTTCTGGGGGACGGTGATGACCATTGACCGGCTTTTTTACCGGGAGCAGAAAAGCTCCATGAAGTTTTATCCTTATGCGGAACAAAAGGGAAGATATCTGGACCCTGTATACAGAAACTATATTTTCCTGCCTGGAGACTACTGGAAATGAAAATATTTGGGAGACTTGCCTGCAGTGAGTCAGGGCCCAATGCTGCTCTCAGGTTTTTGCAGGCGGTTCATAAAACCTGCAGCAGGGTACCTGTAGTGGTGATGATGGTGCTTTTTTCTGCGGTGCTTTTTCCTGGTGCAAGAGGGGATGGACCTGGACCAAAAAGGAATGTACCTGAAGTGGAAGTTGAAGAACCAGAAAAAAAAGAGGAGGGAGTTCACAAAAGTTCTTCAGCAGAGAGTTATTCCTATGGGATGCACCTTTTCAGGTATGGGAATTACTCCTGGGCAGCTTATGAGCTGGACAGGTTTGTGTATTATCATTCTGGAGACCCTCTGGCACCCTGTGCCATATTCTACTCAGCGCTTGCCTGGGCGGGGATGGAGAGATACGATGTGGCGCTTTCAAAGCTGTCTGCAGTGGGGGAGCGCACTCTGGGACGCAGGAACCCCCCTGCAGGGGGTTACAAACAGCTTGGATGCAGCTCTTTGTTTGCCCAGCTTAATATTCTTTTCAGACAGAAAAAGTTTATTGATTTTTACACCAAAACAGAAGAACTTTTAATAGAATGTCCTGACCTGGACCGCGGAACAGTTGAGTATGTGGAATATATGAAAGCTGCAGCTGCTATATACAACATGGAGTGGAAAAAGGCCCTGGAATATGTGGAGCAATGGGAGGACCACGGGGATAACTCCGGCACGGAGGGGAATATTGCAGGATTTCTGGAAAAGGAGCTTTCAGAAGCAGTCAACCATAACTATAAAAAGCCTGTGATAGGAGGTATACTTTCCATTGTCCCTGGTCTGGGGCATTTTTATGCTGGAAGGGCAGCAGACGGATTGCGCAGCCTGGCCATAAATACAGCATTTATTACACTTGCAGCCTATTGTCTGAAAAACAAAAGCTACATTTTGGGGGGGGTATTCGGGGCAGTGGAAGGATTGCTTTATGTGGCGAACATCTATGGAGGAGTAAATGCAGTACTGCAGGAAAATGCCAGGTACAGAATAAACAAAAGGGAGTTGATGCTCAGGATGATACCTGTTCCTCCCCTGAACACTGTGACCTTTAGAGGTGATATATGCTTTTAGGCAACGTGTTCATTTTGTGCGGGATTTGTTTTATATGATAGCCCATGATGTGCTGACATATGTATGCGCCTTATCTGCGGGGCTTGACAGCACCCCGGTAGCCATAACCCCTTATACCTACTCCGGGTATGACCATGACCTGTACAATCCATACTACCGGCTGGAAATGAGAGAAGGGAAAAAGCCAACGGTAAGTTCCAGTGATTCCCATATAGATGAAAATGAATACTACGGGGAGTTTATCAATTACCATATACCGGAAAACGGCAGGGTGCCTTCACTGGAAGTGCTGGCAATGTATTCTGCAGAGCCGGACTGGGGAATGGATGACGGCATATGGCTGAGCCCTTTGCAGGTTCTTACTAAAGGGAGCCAGGGCTACAGACACTTGAGGTTCGGACTGTTTGGTTTCAGGGTGGGGGTTGCTCATAAAAGGCTTTTTCATTTCACCAGGCTGGCAGAAGCAGGTTTCAAAAAGAATGACCTGTACTGGGGCCTCAGGTTTTCTGCCAGGGCCCTGCACTTTCTGGAGGATTTGCTTACCCCGGTGCATACAAAACCATTTCCGGAGCTGTACCCTTTTCTGAAAATTTTTTCGCTCAGGGACCTTTATTTTGAAACTTATAATTACCATCTGAACTTCGAGAGGATGGTGTCTTATTATTTATGGCATGGGCATGACCATTTTATTCGGGTTATTGAAAATGCCCCCGGGATACCCTTTACCAGAAAAAATCTTGTTTCAGCCTGCTGGAGGGTCCGTCTTCTGTTTTATCCTATTTTTGCAGAGTGCAGGCGAATGTGGGGAGGCAGAATGGGCAGAGGATTTGTAAAAGTTCCCAGTGAAGAAATAGCCGGCAGGAATATGTCCTCTTCTATGGAAGGGTATATTAAAAAGTGGCTGAAAATAGCTTCAGGTATGGTAAAAGGGTATTTAAAGAAAGTGGTAGCACCCAACCTGTAGACCTGTTTCGGGTACAATAGCTTGGGCCCGGAAAAAAACAGGATAGAGCTGCACCTGTAATTAGGGAGAAAAAACATTGGAGATCATCCGTATTCCCTTCAGTGAAAACCCTGCCCGGTTTACTGCCGGGCTCATACAGAAGCATGGGTTTGGACCAGAAGATACTCTGCTGGTCACCCCCAGCCATAGGTTCAAATCCTATGCAGCATCGTTTTTTCTGGAGCTGCACAGGGGAGAAGGGTTGATTTCCCCTTCCATGCTTACAGCGGGTGAGCTTACCCAGGAAATTATCACTTCCACTGCGAAGCAGATTGCAGGGTATGCTGAAAAGCTGTCACTGCTGTTCAGTGCCTGTAAAAATACTCCGGGGATTACAGAGGTATTTCCTGCACAGTTTATGGACGATTTTGTTTCTTTTAGAAGCACCGCCCAGCTCCTGTTCAACAGCTTCGACCAGCTTAATACCGGGGAGGTGGGCCCGGACAGGATAAGCTGTCTGGCAGATGAATACGCTCCCTACCGTCAGTTTGGCAGGCATCTGGAAATATTGAGGACTCTTTATGAAAACTATTTCCAACAGCAGAAAAGAGCAGGGGTTTTCGACTTGAGGTTTTTAATGAGAGAAATTACCGAAGAACATATAAACAACTATTTCAGCCCCTACCGCGAAGTGGTACTGGTTTCCCC
>JBMCUI010000241.1:0-3643 GCA_048622675.1 Spirochaetota bacterium
GTCATATTCTGCGGGTCTTCTTTCAAGCGGTTTCAAGGATGCTATTGCTCTGGTGGTGTTATTAATGGTGCTTTATTTCAGACCAGGAGGGATTTTTGCCAGAAAAGAAAAGCAAATGCTCAAATCGTATTGACCCTGAGGTAGACTATTTATGAAGAAGCTTGTAGAATCATCGGCCTTTAAGGCACTTGCAGCATTCATCGGTGCCCTCCTGGTAATGGCCGGTTTACAAAATCCCTATTATGTAGGTATATTGAACTTTCTGGGTATAAACTTGATTATCACCATAGGGTTGAGCCTGCTGATGGGGTATGCCGGCCAGATTTCACTGGGACAGGCGGCATTTTTTGGTATAGGCGCCTATACCACCGGGATATTAACCACAAAACTTTACCTTCCTCTGGTTGCTTCTTTTCCTTCAGCTGTGGCCCTAACAGTGCTTGTAGCGTTTTTAGTAGGAATTCCCACTCTCAAGCTGAGAGGCCACTATTTGGCTATGGCTACCCTGGGACTGGGCGAAATTGTGTATATTATATTCAATGAGCTGGTTTTTCTTACTGGAGGGCCATCAGGGTTCGGAAATATCCCCCAGATTACTATACTGGGAATACCGTTAGACAATGACTACAGGTTTTTTATGCTGGTATGGACTGCAGTGGCCTGCGTTCTTTTCATCTCCCTCAATCTTATTAACTCCCGCATAGGGAGGGCATTGAAGGCCCTGCACAAAGAAGAAAAAACGGCAGCTGTTTTTGGAATTGATACATCGCGTTTGAAACTGTATATCTTTGTGCTCGGTGCAGGTTTTGCCGGCATAGCGGGCTTCCTGTATGCCCACTATGTGACCTTTTTAAGCCCCGGTACATTCAGCCTTAATTTTTCCATTCTGCTGGTGACCATGGTAGCAGTTGGGGGAATGGGGAGCATCTGGGGGGCAATTATGGGTACCTGTGTGCTTACCATCCTGCCTGAAATACTCAGGTCATTCAGGGACTTCGATATTTTAGTCTACGGATTCATCCTTCTCATTATAATGCTGGTAAGGCCTGAAGGTCTTTACGGGATCAGACTCCCCTTTGCTGTCAAGCTGCCGGTAAAAGGGAGAAGCTGATGGCCAGAAATGCATCACAATCCCCGGAGCATTCCAGAGTGAAGCCGGCTGATTATCCGGAGACAGATGCTTTTCCTGAAAGATGTATGTTGGAGCTGGAGCGGCTTTCCAAAAGTTTTGGGGGACTAAAAGCAATTTCCGACCTCTCCTTCCGGGTTGAACAAAAAAGCATTTCTGCAGTAATAGGACCCAATGGGGCAGGGAAGACCACCCTGTTTAATCTTATTTCCAGGCTTATGGAGCCGGACTCAGGAAGGGTCTTTTTCAATAGCCGTCGAATAGATTCCCTTAAGCCTCATATCATTCCTTCGCTGGGTATAGCCCGCACCTTTCAGAACCTCAAGGTATTTTCTAATATGAATGTCCTGGAAAATGTAATGACAGGGAGGTACTGCCGATCTTCAGCAGGATTTTTTAATTGCGCACTTCATATGAGGAAATTCAGAAGAGAAGAAAAACAAATAAAGGAGAAGGCCTTTTACTGGCTCCGTTTTATGAAACTGGAAGATCTGTGGAATAAAAATCTTAATGAACTTCCCTTTGAAAAACAGAGGATGGTTGAGATAACCAGGGCACTTGCCAGTGAACCGCAGCTGGTGCTTCTGGATGAACCTGCAGCAGGTTTAAATGTAACAGAGACCCAGAACCTCGCAGACCTTATTTACAGACTGCAGGAACTCGGAATAACCCTTCTTATTGTGGAGCATGATATTGATCTCATAATGGAAATATCAGACAAGATTATGGTATTGAATTTCGGAAAGAAAATAGCAGAAGGGTCTGCCGGAGAAATAAGGGAGGACCGGAAAGTGATTTCTGTATACCTGGGGGAGGAGTTTTCCAGATAGGAAGAAGAGTATGCTCAGGATAAAGTCTCTAAAATCATACTATCAATCCATATGCGCTTTAAAATCAGTCTCCCTTCATGTGTATGAAGGAGAAATAGTCAGCCTGATAGGAGCAAATGGATCGGGAAAATCCACTCTTCTCAAGACAATAGTGGGCCTTATGCCCAACTCCCGGGGGTCCATTCTGTTTGGTGACCGGCAAATACTGGGCCAGCCTGCTTTTTCCATTGTGAGATGGGGTATCGCTCTGGTTCCCGAGGGAAGGCAGCTTTTTGCTCCCATGAGTGTTCTTGATAATCTGGTTCTGGGGACCTATCCGTTTTACTCCTTTAACAAAAAAAAGGCTGTACATGAAAGAATAGACTGGATATTCAGCATTTTTCCTGTGCTTGCTGAGAGAAGAGATCAGCTTGCAGGAACACTTTCCGGTGGTGAACAGCAGATGCTTTCTATTGCCAGGGCCCTTATGTCTTCTCCCAGGCTCCTTCTTCTGGATGAGCCCTCTGTGGGTCTGGCTCCGAAAATAACTGAAAATATTTTCAAGACCCTGGTCAGGCTGCAGAAAGAGATTAACATGACCATTTTTCTGGTGGAACAGAATGCAAAGCTGGCTCTGGAAGTATGCCAGAGGGGATATGTGATAGAGACCGGGCAGATCATCCTATCCGGGGAGAAACAGGAGCTTTTGAACAACAAAGAAGTAGTAAGGGCATACCTTGGCAGAGGGTAGGCTGGACCAGGAGGGGAGCTCCGGGCGGGTTTCCGGATATACGGGTTAATGCCCAGAAAAAAGGAGATGCATATGCCTATATGGAACAAAAAATATGAGACCATGCCCAGGGAACAGCTGGAACAGGAACAGATCGAGCGTCTTCAGCAGACCCTGGTAAGAGTATACAGAAGGGTTTCCTACTACCATGAGCTGTTTAACAGGATAGGATTTGATCCGTTTGAAATAACCACACTTGACGACCTTAAAAAGATCCCCTTTACCTCCAAGGAGACTTTGAGGCTTGCGTACCCTTATGATATGTTTGCAGTGCCTTTGAGAGAAGTGGTCAGAATGCACTCCACTTCCGGCACCACCGGGCAGCCCCTGGTAGTGGGTTACACAAAAAATGACATCGAACACTGGTCCGAGCTCACAGCAAGAGTACTTTACGGAGGAGGAGTAACCAGGGAAGATATACTCCAGATTTGTTTCCCCTACGGGCTTTTTACCGGTGGATTCGGCTTCCATTACGGCGCCGAAAAAATCGGAGCATCGGTAATTCCCAGCTCCGAGGCGGATATGTATAACCAGATAACCATAATGAAAGACTACCGGACTACAGCATTCGTATGTGCTCCTACGTATGCTGCCCTGATTGCAGAGACTATGGAGGAGAGGTCTATGACTCCTGCAGAGCTGTGTCTGCGCAAGGCACTGCTGGGCGCAGAACCATGGAGCGAGGATTTTCGAACATACCTGGAGGAAACTCTTGCTATTTCAGTAACAGACAATTATGGATTGACTGAAATTATGGGCCCGGGGGTTTCTTTTGAATGCCGGCAGAAAGAAGGTCTCCACATCTCCGAGGACCATTTTATCCCGGAAATTATAGACCCTGATACTGAACAGGTGCTCCCGTATGGTGAAAAAGGCGAGCTTGTGCTTACTACTATTACCAAAGAAGCTTTTCCC
>JBMCUI010000242.1:0-3619 GCA_048622675.1 Spirochaetota bacterium
GTATAGGAGTGTGTATGACACAATTATTCCCAGACTTCCTCATGAGATAGGCTCATATCTTTGTCAAATGTTTTTTCCCTCTGTTCAGCAAGCTCAGCTAAAAACTCATCCTCGTATATTTCGAGAGCTTCTTTAATTAAGTCCCGTGTCACCATAGATATTGAAACTCCTTTTTCTTTAGCCAATTTTTCTATGATAGTGTAAATGAGCTCGCCAATTTACATCTCCTCAATAGGCCTGATTCCCAGAAGCTCCAGCCCCTGGCGGAGCACTTTTTTCACCCCAAGCACTATCAGCACCCGGGAAACCGCAACCCGGCGGTCCTCGGTTACCACCCTGTAGGTATTGTAGAAGCTGTTGAACTGTGATGCCAGCTCCAGAAGGTATCGTGATATGTTGGAAGGCTCAAACTCCCGTGCCGCCCGCAGCACGGTATCCTCAAAATCATTCAAATGCAGGGCTATCCTGTAGCCCTCCTCCCCGAACCCGGGTGATGATTTCCACTCAACCTCTCCGTGCACCTGGGTAAACTTCTTCACCAGACTGGATATCCTGGCATAGGTGTACTGAAGGTATACCCCAGTTTCGCCGTTAAAGTTTAAAACCTCATCCCACCTGAAAGTAATGTCTTTAATCCGGTAGTTCTTGAGGTCATTGAATATTATAGAACCAACCCCCACTGCCTCGGCAATCTCCTGTTTGTTGGGCAGGCCGGGATTTTTCTCTTCAACAATACTCATGGCCAGCCGGGAGGCCCTGTCCAGCACCTCCTCCAGAAATATAATGTTGCCCTTCCTGGTGCTCATAGAATCGTCCTCAAACCGGATCTGGCCAAAGGGAACGTGGTAGCAATTTTCAACCCACCGCCTGCCCATCTTCTCCAGTACCTTGAACAGCTGCTGAAAATGCAGGCTCTGGGGATCGCCCACCACATACAGGCACTTGTCAAACCCGAACTTCTCATACCTGTACAGAGCAGCAGCAAGGTCTCTGGTCAAATAAAGGGTGGAGCCGTCTTTTTTTGCGAGCATGGCCACCGGAAGGTCTTCCAGAGGAACGATCAGGGCCCCTTCGCTTATCCTGGTAATTCCGGTTTCTTTGACCTGATCCAGTGTATCCTGAAGCATGCTTCCGTAGAAGCTTTCACCTGTATAATATTCAAAGCTCACCCCCAGCCGCTGGTAGATCCTCTTGAATTCCTGAATGCTCAGTTCTCTGAACTTTTCCCACAATTCCAGTGCCTCCGGGTCACCCTGCTCCAGTCTGCTGAACCATCCCCTTGCTTCATGGTCAAGCCGGGGGTCATCTTCTGCCCGGGAGTGGTAGGTGACATACAACCTGTACAGGTACTCCACCGGGTTGTGGGCCAGCTGTTCTTCCTCCCCCCACTTTTTATACGCAGTAATCAGCTTTCCAAACTGGGTGCCCCAGTCTCCCAGGTGATTTATTCCTATGGTCTTATATCCCAGAAAAGAAAATATCTTCTTCAGGGAATTTCCAATCACCGTTGACCTCAGGTGCCCCACCCCGAACGGTTTTGCAATATTGGGAGAAGAAAAATCTATAACAACCGTTCTGCCTTTTCCCTGGCTCCTCAGCGAACGAAAATCTGTCTGGGAAATATAGGAGATAATCCGTGCAGTAGAAAGTTTTCTGTCAAGAAAAATATTAAGGTAGGGTCCTTCCGCTTTTGTCCGGTTTATAATTTTCTTCTGCCCTGATTTTTGTGCGGCTTTATTTTCGAACTCAAGGGAAATTTTTCCAGGGTTCTGCCTTCTGTGTTTGGCAAATACAAAACAGGGGACGGCAAAGTCACCCAGCCGGAGGTCCGGAGGGACCTCCAGAAGGCTGTACAGGGTTTGGCTGTCTATGCCAACATATTCCGACAACTCGTTGGCAATAGCTCTTTTTATATCCAGGCCCATTTTTCATCAAAGGTCCACATCATCATTTTTTACTACTCTGGCCTCGCCTTTAAGCTCGTCGATTAATTCTTCCAGGTGCTGATTGTACTGCCGTTGAAGCAGCTGCATTTTTATCTGCTGGCCTGCGGTGTCTATGTCCATACCTGCAAACATCTGTTTATTTTTATTGTATATCTGCTCAATCTGTTGTTCAGGAATATCCTGCAGTTTCGGTTCGATCTGTTCGTTCAGGTAAACCTGTATAATAGCTCTTCTGGTAACTGCCTTGATCAGGTCCTGGACCAGCTGCTTCTTATCATACCCTTTTTCCAGGGCCTGCTGGTGAATGAGGTGCTCGTGGACCAGGTTGGATAAAAACCTTCTTTTATTTTCGGGATTGTTTCTGTATTCCTCTTTTTTTTCTTCACCGAATGGCAGAGAATAAACATGTACCGCAAATTCTCTCTGAAATTCTTCCCTGGATATTACATAGTCATTTATTTTTGCTACCCAGGTGCCGTTGCCCGATGATTTGCCGGTATCTTCGGCCAAAACCACACCCGTTTTCTCCATCCCCGAACTGGGATTGATAAGGTAGTGGTCCATAAATACTCCAGCAATCAGAAAAAATATAGATAGCGTAACAATAAATAGCTTTTTCATTTTTACCCCTTTTTACAGCAATATAATTTTTTTAAAATTAATCAATAATTATTTCCCAGACAAACAATTTTCAAACAAACTGTATTTGTTCATCTGCCTTATTAAAGGGACTGGGCCTGCCTGATTTAATACAGTAGGTGGTTTCATATCCAACACTGCCGTGGGGAAACACGAATTTGGGCTCAAGAGAAATGACCATTCCTTCCTGCAGGTGCTGTTCAAATTTTTCAGAGATAATAGGAAGCTCATCCAGCTCCAGGCCTACGCCGTGGCCGATAAATTTTACTCCTCCCATAAACTGGTTGGCGAAGCCGCTTTCATTTACATAATCGTGGATGCGTGTATAAATCTCCGGTATCCAGGTCCCCTCAACACCAATTTCCCTGAACATCCTGTGGCAGTCCATAGATACCTGGTGTGCCTGCATAAACTGTTTTTCCAGTTCACCCAGAGCAAAGACCCTGGTACAGTCAACACTGTAGCCCTGGTAGTTGAAAACCCCGTCTATCAGCACAGGCTCTCCGGTTCTTAATTTTTTATATCCGGCCCCTCCAGGATGGGCAGTGCTTATGCCTTCTCCACCGCCTGAAGGTGAGTCCATGGAAGAGTGCCTGGAGGCATTTTCACCACTCAGTATATACTTGGAAGAAACCTCCATGTTGAACCTTCTGCTGCGTATAAAAAGAGAAGAGCCCTGTTCCAGGAGAAACTGTGTAAGCTTAATATAAACCTGGTATTCCGAAATCCCTGGTTTAATTTCATCCCTTAGCCTTCCGAATACCAGGTCCATTTTCTCTCCGGCGGTTTCCAGAAATGATATTTCCAGCTCTGACTTTACCGAACGCTGCTGCCGGATAAACGGGGAAATGTCAGTAAACACAGCCCCATGAAAGAGTGAGCATAACCTCAGATAAGCTCCGGCAGGAAGCACATCCATTTCCAGGCCTATACAATTGGTGCTCATGTGGGTATCTTCAAGGTATTCAGCGATTTCAGACACGCTTTTGAATCCGATAATATTTTCCAGAGCAGATTCCTGCTTGGCCCTGGAC
>JBMCUI010000243.1:0-3583 GCA_048622675.1 Spirochaetota bacterium
CTCTCGGAATTTATCAGATATATCGGTTTTTTATTCAACCCCCTTGCATCAATTACCAAAAGGGCTAAAAGACATTCGGAGAACTACATATTTATTATGAGTCCGCTGCTTCTCTCTGTGGGAATACTTCTGCCTATACTATCTTTTACACCGGATATATTTATCCCCTCCATTCTGGTGATCTGTGTCGCAGATTCTCTTTCTGCTCTGGTGGGCCTGCGGTATGGAAAACTGCACCTCCCATTCGGGCACCGTACCCTGGAAGGGTCGGGTATATTTTTTGCTTCATCTCTAGTAATTATGCTCTTTTTTATTTCTCCCTGGATGGCACTTCTTACTGCACTGGTTGCCACAGTAATCGAACTGGTGTCGCCTTCCAATATGGACAACCTGTTTGTGCCGGGAGGAACAGCGGTGTTCCTGCACCTGATTTCTTCAGGATGATGCAGCCCACTGCTGAATACATATTGATTTTAATCGGACCTCAAAATATATTTATTTTTACCTAAAAGCGGGAATGAAAGTGGGCTACATTGACGATTACCAATATTTAACAGACAAATTTGATCCCAGAAAACAGTGTATTCCGGTTCCAGAATTCCAACTGGAGGTCCATAACCTGGACTTCCATTCAAACAGCTATACCATTCTACCGGGTGAGGAGCCGTTCAGATGTTCTGATCATCATCTGAGCTTCCCGGACCTGCCCCCTGCTGTGGAAAAGCTCTCAGATCAGCTGAACTCTGTGGGCAGGGAAATTGATACCAGAATTACTGAAAACAACCATTTTAAATACTTTGTTTTCAAACCAACTGGACCGGTCCGACAAAACGGTGTAATTATCCTCCTGCACGGTCTTAACGAGAAACGCTGGGAAAAATACCTGCCCTGGTCAAAAGCGCTTGTCGAGCTTACCGGAAAAGCTGTTATCATGTTTCCAATAGCTTTTCACATGAACAGGGCCCCATCAACCTGGAGCAACCCCAGGCTGATGAAGGAGCTCAGTAAAAAAAGAAAACAGCTTTTCCCCACCATTGAAGGCTCGTCTTTTGCCAATGCAGCCATAAGCACCAGGCTGCAGCTGCTGCCCCAGCGGTTTTTCTGGTCCGGGCTTCAGACCTACTTCGATATAATTCAGCTATGCCTGCAGATAAGGGAAGGACGCCACCCCTGGATCACCCCACAGGCATCCATAGATTTTTTTGGCTATTCCATAGGTGCTTTTTTAACTGAAATCCTTCTCATGTCCGACCCTGAAGGGATGTTCGGGCACTCCAGGCTTTTTATGTTCTGCGGCGGCCCCCCCCTGAACAGAATGAGGCCTGTATCAAAGTATATTCTGGACAGTAAAGCTGATACCGCCCTGTATGAGTTTTTTATAAACCATCTGGAAAATGAACTGGAAAGGAATCCCAGACTCTCCCATTTTTTCAGCCGGGCACATCCTGAAGGGAATGTTTTCAAGTGTATGCTGGACTACCATAAAATGAAAGACTTCAGGGAAGAAAAAATCAGCAGCAGGAAGGCTCGTATTGCTGCCCTGGTCCTGGAAAAAGACCAGGTAATCCCCCCTTACGAGGTGATAAATACCCTGCAGGGTGATAAAAGAAACATAGATGTAAAAATAGAAATTATGGACTTTCCCTACCGCTACATCCACGAGAATCCATTTCCAATAAATAAGAAAAGCTGGAAGGAAGTAGACAGAAGCTTCAGGATTGTATTTAACCGTGCCGGCGGTTTCCTTGCCTGATGGGGCTCGGCACAGCCTTGCTTTACTGTTTCCTTTTATTCCGGGTGTTTCTTTTTGGGCTAAAGCTTCAAGTTTTTATTTCTAGTCCTGTTACCTGCCCGTCAATCTCTCCTGACAGAGATTTTCTTATGTGTGATTCAGTCTTGGTCGTTTGCCTGCTAGTCTTATTCTACCCAATCCTTTCTGGTTTCAGGTATATTTGAAACAAAGTAACTGTTTATGTAATATACCGTCTTTCCTCCATCAGCAGTCATGCAAATGTACTTCTGGTCCTTTTTCTTATCAGTAAACCTTACCGTAAGAGGCTCTCTGTCAGTAGTGAAATAAAGTTTGGCCTGATATTTTGCATCTCCTATCCCTGTCTCATTATAGCCTTTTTCCCCTCTGGCAATAGGGTCTGTTTCCTGGTACTCTGCTGTAACAATATTCCTTACAATACTGTCTACAGCCCAGCTGCGGTCTACCTGCTGTTCGGTGTCCTGGAACACCCAGTTTCCTTCCTGGTCCTTGACCAGGGTGTAGTCCTGGCCATTGTACTTCAGGGAAAACTTGTTCACATCATCCTCATTAATACCGCTGAATATATGCCGGTCCTTCAGCTCGAACTTTGTTTTGGCGGCAAGCTCATTAACAGTGCTGGCCTTGACTTTGAAAATCATACCATCTGTAGACCTGGTAGCGTAGAAGAACTCAGCGTTGTTCTCTTTTATAGGGTCTCCTACCACAAATACATAATTTGAATTATCCTGTAGACTGAAGCTCAGCAGCATCCGGGGGTTGTTCAGTCCGTACTTGGCCATATCTCTGCCCTTTTCATGCACCACTTCCACAAAACTTCCATGGCTGAGGGTGCCGGTAAACAGCTCCACCCTGGTGGTACTTGCCTTTATTTCATCCGGCATAAAATACCACTCATCCTTCTGCTTTTTCAAAACAAAGGAGCTGTTCCCGGTAATCATGGTCACCCCTTTGATCTGTTCCGGCTCATAGGGAGCAATTCTCTTGTCTCTGAGTTCATAGAGAGTTTTAACCAACGCCTTTCTGAAGTCTTTGGACACTGCAACAATTATATCCCTGCCCAGAAGAGAGGCAAATACTCTCTTGCCGTCCAGGGCTTCTTTTCCGAACCTGATTCCCCGGGGATTTTTCTCGTCTTCGTAGATGAACTTTACAGTATACTGGGGCTGGTCCAGGCCGTACTGGGAGGATTTCTTTAAATCTTCCCAGACCAGCTCCTCCCTTTTTCCCTGTTTAAGTTTGTCAATAATGCTCTCAATAGTGAGCTCATCTGCAGGTGTTTTCACAGGCGAGGTAATAACCCATTTTTCTTCCGGCTTTTCCTGTTTTTGCTGTTCTTCCTGTTCGGCCTGTTCAACTCCCTCTTCCGCCTGCTTCTCTTTTTTCTCCTGTGGAGCCTTCTGGTCTTCCCCGGCTTTCTCTACTGTCTTTTTTTCCATAACCACCGGCTGGCCTTCTTTTTTTTCAATGACTATCTTTTTTACTTCTTTATCTGTCCGCTCGAAAAGAAGGGCCTGTTTTTCCTGCTGCTCCTTTTTTTCTTTCTCACGTTTTACTTCAAAATACCAGTAGGCAAATCCAGCCACTACAATGACTGAAAACAGGATTATGGCTGTTCTGAAGAACCTCATGACTTTACTCTCCTCCGGATATTCAGGTAAGCGCCTACTATTATGATGATAAGAGGAGTAAGTATCACAGGAATAAAGAAGGCAAGCCTTCCCTGGGTCAAGCTCAGGGTAAGGTAAACGGATTCCTGCTGTTTTGGTCTTATGGTGATAAACTCGCCTTTACCGGCAAGAAAGTTTACTG
>JBMCUI010000244.1:0-3557 GCA_048622675.1 Spirochaetota bacterium
GTATAATGTCTTCTCCTGTCTTTGATTCACTGCCCGGAACCAGAATAAAACCCGGTCCATACTGGGGATGTTTTATTACTCTCTGTTTGATAAAATCAGGCAATTCTGAAGGAAGCTCGTTTTTGTCTAAAAGCTTTCCCCTGTTGTTTATTATACCGGCTTTCAGCATCTCGGCAACGCAGTCTATAAGGGCAGTGCCGCATATCCCTACCGGCTTGGCATTGCCAATGGTATTTATTTCAACACCCTGTTTGTTAACAGCTACTTTTTCTATAGCTCCATCACTGCCTCTCATCCCAAAGGTTATTCTGGCTCCCTCAAAGGCAGGGCCTGCTGCAGTTGAACATGCCACCAGCCCGTGTTTGTTTCCCATAACCAGCTCCCCGTTTGTGCCTATGTCTATAGCAAACCTGAGTTTGTCGCTTTTGTGCATGTCCGAGGATAAAATCACCGCTACTGTATCCCCTCCCACGAATCCGGCTATATTGGGCATTGAGTAGACCTTGCCGTACCTGTTAATGTGTATACCCAGTTCAGGTGCCCGGGTATCTATGTTGGTCCTCATTACGCTTACGTAAGGGTAGAGGGCCAGGTATTTGGGGGTTATTCCCAGAAAGAGATGGTTCATGGTGGTATTGCCGGTGGCGGTTATTTCGTATATGAACTTCTTCTCCACACCTGCTGTACTTGCCAGCTCGGAGATGATATCGTTTATACAGGATATTATCCTTTCCTGAAGATCCTCCAGCCCGTCTTTATGGGTATTGGTGTAGTGGATTCTGGAGATAACATCATCCCCGTAGCTTGTCTGGGGATTGGTTCTGGAAGCAACTGCCAGCTGTTTTCCGGTGTTGAGGTCCATCAGGTAGCCCACTACTGTGGTAGTTCCTATGTCCAGGGCTATACCATAGTTCAGTCCTGATTTGTCTCCCGCTTCTATGCCTACAATTTCGTCTTCGTTCAGCACTACAGTGGCACTGAAGTCGACCTTTCTCAACTTGTGGGGCAGTCTCCTGAGGATATCCACCGGTATACGTGGCCTGTGTGATACATCTTCCAGGGCTTCCCAGATACGGTCCAGATCGGAGCGCTGGTCCTCCAGAGAAGGAACAGGAACTTTTAAAAACACTTTTCTAACATTGGGTGAGAGCTTGAGCTGTCTTTCTGCACCGGTGGTGAGAATCTTTTGTTCATACAGCCTGCTTTCTACCGGGACCTCCACCACCATACTGCTTTTTATACTGGTTCTGCACGCCAGTACCAGCCCTTTTTTTATTTTTTCAGGTGGTATGAACTTTTCCGATCCCTTTTGCTGGTAGTCCCCCTGAATAACCTTTACTTTGCAGTTCCCGCAGACCCCCATGCCTCCACAGTCGGATTTAAATATTATCCCTGCCTCGCCTGCTGCTTCAAAAATGGTTGTGCCTTCAGCAGCATATACTGTTTTTCCCTCTGGTTCAAAGGTGACTTTCAGTTTTTTTTCTGCCATTCACAGGTCCTTTTGTTTATTTCACTTCAAGGAATCGCTCCAGAAGAGCTGCTTCTGCTTCCCTGGTCCATTTACCATCGCTGGAAAGAGACCTGCCGATTTCAGGATATTTTTCCTTTAGCTGGCTGAGGTCCATCAGCTCAAGGTCTTTTATGTGTGGATAAACCAATATTTTTCCAGCAAATGTACCATTTTTCACAGCTTCCAGGCCCTTCCATACCTCTCTCATTCCTGCAACCCCTGCAACTGAGCTGTTGGTATTAAGCTTACCTTCTTCCACTTTCCTCAGGGTGTATTCCATATCTTCAATTGTAGACCCGCTGGACCCGATAAATCGTACTGACTTTGAAGCCACCTCCTTGATATTCAGCTTCACTATGGTGCCCTTTGAGACTCCTGCAAAGACGTTGAGAACGGCATTCCGGCCCAAAAAAGAGGAAGCTTCTTCAATCACCGCTGGAATAGCTGCCAGGCATACAACGTAGTCATAGGGACTGTCTCCGTTAATATTAAACAACTCCCGAATATAGCTTTGTTTATCGGTAAAATTATTGGGGTTAATGGCATAAAAGTTGACTCCCTTTTTCCTGGCCGGGCCGGTGAAGTTTTCCTTCAGCACCTGGGTCCTCTCTTCGGATATATCTGTTGCTACTATTGTCTGGGGGGGATTTTCTTCTTCCAGAGCAAGCTGCACATGCATCTGCCCCATGGGCCCTCCTGCACCGAACAGTATTTCGCTGGGGCCTTTAACACTGTAGTCCAGGTTTTTTGTATACGAAGAAGCCACATCATTGTCCATGCTCCCAACAAAAGAAATCCTGTCGTAGTGTATTTTGCCTGCATCTATGTCCACCACCTGTTTTTTGGGGTCGTCAGCCATATAGTTGAGAATCCCGTACTTAGCCAGATTGTCTGCTGCTGATGAAATAACCGGAGAAGGGCTTTCCCCCAGAATAATTATATCATCAAAGCCTTCCTCACCAGTATGCTTTCGGGAAAGCTCGTGGACGTTCCAGGTGTTCTCTTCGACTATATTGATTTTATTGCTGGGAATACAACTCTCCACGGTTTCTTTTGTTTCCCGGCCCGGACCCACAGCGATTATTGAAGCAGGAGTATTTTTTCGGAAAAGCTCCGAAAAACTCCAGTGTCTGCCGGATTTATTTTGGTCTATAATGAGCAGACTGCCTCCATTTTTAATGCTTTTCCGGTGTTTTATTCTGTAAGAGGCCACCACACAGGCCCATGGCTCCACCAGAGCTGCTTCACTGTAAGAGCTTTGTTTTTTTCTTATAGGAATAAGGTAGCTGCCGTGGTCTCCATCCAGAATTTCTTTTCCCAGAATTCCATACTGGGAAAGACCTCCCGGAATAATATATCCGTAAGCCACTCCCCTGCCCTTGTAGTAAGCATCTGCCTGGATAATGTAGCGTTCCCCGGCCCTGTATTCATTCCGCCGGTTTTTGCCCGCTTTTACCACGGTAAGTGAAACTTCGTGACCGGGTATTACCGGCTGGGAGTTTAAATTTCTGCCCTGGAGACGGGGGTGGTCCTGACCGAATTTAATAATTTTGGTATCTGAAAAACACAGGCCCACTGCATCGCTTCTTACCAGTATTTCATCATCGTTCGGCTCTTTTACAGGAATGCTGGTGGGCTGTTTATTGTCACCAAAGCTTTCCATTCCCTTGCCGTACAGCCTCCAGGCCCGGCTTTTCGTAGGGATTTTGTAGTTCAATTCTTTAAACTTCTGCAGGTTGCTCATAACACGCTCCTTTTATAGAGGGGGATTTTTTTAGAAAGACAGATTAAATATTAACCTGATTGCCCAAATAATCAAGTACCTCACCGTAAAATAAGGCTGAAATCGTACTGGAAAACAGTAATAACCTTCTGCTGCAGGGCAATTGGGCCGGGGCTGGAGCTTCATGTTCGGGTGAGGCTTTTTCAGTTGCTGTTCAGGTGCCGGTGAGTGATGTATTCCATGAATGCTTCCACACAATGGGGATCAAACTGTTTGCCTTTTTCTTTCAGCAGTATGCTGAAGGCCTTTTCTTCCGGCATGGCG
>JBMCUI010000245.1:0-3549 GCA_048622675.1 Spirochaetota bacterium
GAGTGTTTCCTTGCCACCAAGACCACTGCCAGAGACCATGAGGGGGCTATGGAGTCCATTCATCAGAGCCTCCGCAGGCTCAACACCGATGTAATAGACCTCATGATCTTCCATGAAGTCCAGACCGAAGAACAGCTTAAAAAAATTCTTTCTCCCGGCGGTGCAGCAGAGGCATTTGACAAGGCAAAACAGCAGGGGAAGATCAGGTTTGTGGGTATTTCCGGACACGGAGTGCCTGATATTCTGGTCAAGGCACTGGTGGAATATGATTTCGATGCTGTGATGACTGGATTTAATTTTTTTGACAGGTGCAACTTTCCATCCGCCGAGGATGTGCTGATTCCCATGGCCAATAAAAGAGAAACAGGCCTGATCGGAATGAAGGCCTTTGCGGACGGGCTTTTATGGGAGTATCCCCAACAGAGCCTCAGGTATGTGCTGTCTCTTCCCATTCATACCCTGGTGGTGGGAGCAAACACCCGGCAGATGCTCAAAAAAGACCTGGAAGTAGCGGAAAGCTTCCAGCCCATGAGTGAGGATGAACAGGAACAGCTGTTCACCACCAACCCGGTTCTTGGTACATATGTATGCAGACTGTGCAGGAAATGTCTTCCATGTCCGGAAGGGATAAATATTCCTGCTGTGTTTAAATACGAGGGATGGTATGACCGTCAGCTCAAGGACAGGGTGGTAAGGCCCCCCCCGGAATATGCATTAAGAGACCGGTTGAGGTTCTGGTTTGAAAACAGGCTGAAGGCCAAAGAAGCATACCTCAACCTGGACGAGAAGGCAGATGCCTGTACAGGATGCGGCGAGTGCCTTCCCCGCTGCCCTTACAGCATTGATATAATTTCCAAGCTGGACAGTGCCCACTACAAGCTGACCAAAGAGACGGTTTTCTATAAACCGATATAGGCAGCAAATACAATTAATCATAAAATATGCATTGCCAGCACCCTAACTGTCAAACTCACCTACACTTTTTTCTCATAGTGCAGTGAAATGATAGTATGCAATTTGTTATTCTTATTATAAGTTTAATATAATTACTAAGAAATATGAAAAAAAATGGCTGTCTGTATTAATCACAACCCTTGCAGTACACAAACAGACTCTTGTACTGAAAATATCGAACCTGCAAAATCTAAAGGTGTGGACAGGAAAAAAGAGAACTTTCTACACTGTAATAAAAAACAGCTTTTAACCATAGCAGGGGCGGCGGTGCTGCTGGGGGTGGGCCTGATATTCAGAAAGCCCCTGCACCACACCCCATACAGCATCGGTGAATATGTGGTGATGATGGGGGCCTATTTATTAAGCGGGTGGTCTGTAATTTACAGAGCTGTGAGGAACATTTTCAGGGGGGAGTGGTTCGATGAAAACTTTCTTATGACCATAGCCACTGCAGGAGCAGTGGCTATCCACCAGCTCCCGGAGGCAGTGGGGGTGATGCTGTTCTTCAGTATAGGGGAGTTCTTCCAGCACGTGTCCCTGGAGCGCTCCAGGCACTCTGTAAGAGCACTTCTGGAAGTAAAGCCCACTATTGCGCATATAAAAACTAATAAAGGATTTAAAGACCTGTCCCCGGAGCAGGTGGAGGTTGGTGAGGTCATTCTGGTAAGAGCTGGTGAAAAAATCCCCCTGGACGGTGAAGTTGTTGAAGGCTCCTCCATTGTGGACACCTCTCCTCTTACCGGGGAGCCGGTGCCCAGAACAGTAGGAAAGGGGGATGAGGTCTACTCCGGCACCATAAATAAAGGAGGTTCGGTTACGGTAAAAGTGACCAAACCATTCAAAGATTCATCTATTTCCCGTGTTCTGTATATGGTGGAGGAGGCCTCCCAGAAAAAGGCAGAAACCCAGAAGTTCATTACCAGGTTTTCAAAGTTCTACTCTCCGGTGGTGGTATTCGCTGCAGTCTGCATTGCAGTTGTTCCGCCCCTGGTGATAGAAGGGGCGGTATTCTCAGAATGGATATACCGGGCACTGGTGCTTCTGGTTATATCCTGTCCCTGTGCACTGGTAATCAGTATTCCACTGGGGTACTTTGGAGGGATCGGTGCAGCTTCCAGAGAAGGCATTCTGGTCAAGGGGGCCCAGTTCCTGGATGCTCTCAGCAGTATTGACACTGTGGTGTTTGATAAAACAGGCACCCTTACCAGGGGTGTATTCAAGGTAACTCAGGTTGTTCCTGCAGAGGGATTTTCACAAGAGGAAGTTATGAAATGGGCGGCCCTGGCAGAAAGCCAGTCAAACCATCCCATAGCCAGGTCAATAATGACCGCCTATGGAAAAAATATAGATGCCGGCTGCGTTGAAAATTACAGGGAGATACGGGGCTGCGGGATTCAGGCGGAGGTGAAGAATACCCGGGTGATGGTGGGAAATGACCGACTTCTTCACAGAGAAGAAATACCACACCAGGTATGCAGGGTGGAAGGCACGGTCACGCATGTTGCAGTGGACGGCACCTATATGGGATATATTATTATCTCCGATGAAATTAAGCCTGACTCTAAAGTGTGCATCCAGGAGCTGAAGAACCTGGGGATTAAAAGAATCGGTATGTTCACCGGGGACAACAGGTACTCAGCCCAGTGGGTGGCCAAACACCTGGGCCTGGAGTTTTTTCATTCGGACCTCCTCCCGGAGCAGAAGGTAAGTGCACTGGAGGAGCAGATGCGCCGGGCACAAGGAGGTACTGCTTTTGTAGGTGACGGAATAAACGACGCCCCTGTTATTACCCGTGCAGATGTAGGAGTGGCCATGGGGAGCCTGGGCTCTGATGCTGCCATTGAGACAGCAGATGTGGTTATCATGACCGATTCCCCTTCCAGGCTGGCTGTCGGAATAGGTATAGCCAGGAAGACCAGAAGGATAGTCTGGCAGAACATTATTATGGCCCTGGCGGTGAAGGGGGCTTTTATCGGCCTGGGAGCGGCCGGAGCTGCTACCATGTGGGAGGCGGTGTTTGCTGATGTGGGAGTGGCCATACTGGCGGTATTTAATGCCATGCGCATTCTGCGCAACGGCGGGCATGCCCTGGAGGAGCAGTAACAATGTATATTCAAAAAAGCCCTGTGTCAATAGCATCAGGTGTACAAAGGCCTGTGATTCGGAGGGCTGTGTTCTTTGTTCTGCTTTACTGAAAGGCAAGGATATGTTAGGTTATCTCTTGTTATAACAGGAAAGGAATGCAATGAGACTTCTGGAATACGAGTGTAAAAAGCTGGTGGCAAGGTATAATATTCAGGTGCCCCGGGGGGTACTTCTTTTTTCAAAACAGCAGCACTTCGACATAAAGACTCCGGTGATGCTCAAGGCCCAGATACCTCTGGGGGGAAGGGGCAAAGCAGGAGGAGTGGTGGAAGCGGGCGGGCCCCGGGATGCCCGAAAAAAACTGGATGGGCTTTTCTCGAACCAGCTCAGGGGGTACGGGGTTACCAGGGTGCTTGCAGAGCAGAAGGTTGATGTAAAAGAAGAGTATTTCATGGCCATTACCTATGATACAGTGCAGAAACGGCCTGTAGCGGTTTTTTCTACGCAGGG
>JBMCUI010000246.1:0-3485 GCA_048622675.1 Spirochaetota bacterium
GATGCATATCCTTCTGAACATTCTGGGTTTCTCTGAGATACCCTGTATCAAGCACCACTGTTTCCTGGTCATTTTTCATGACTGCGCTGTTTATATAAAAACTCCGGGTGTTGAAAATGGTGTTAAATGAAAAAGCATAGTCCTCTTCCATACATTTTCCCTGATATGCCCCCAGGTCTTTTTCTATATTCACTGTATAGCTGCGGTTGGGCTCCAGAGGAGAGCTCAGAGCAACCAGCAGCTGCTTCCGGTCAGCAGAAAACCAGTACCGGTACGGCACCTCCGGTCCAAAGCTCAGCTTATCATATATGGTGGTGTAGTCAGCCGGAAGAGAAAAATCGATTTTGACAACCAGCTCATTCAGCCCGCTGACCTGCTGGCCGTCTTTGGGAAAAGTGGATTTCACATAAAACTTCCCATCCACCTTATAAGTGAAAAAATTATACCTGGTGTCTGCCCCTATATCAACTCCCTGGCCGCTTTCGCACCCCTTTCCTATTACCAGAGTATACTCCATCCCCTTCTCCAGTGGTTCTTCCAGAACAAGGTCAACATGTGTACTCTGCCTGTCCCACTGGTAGTGGACGGTTCCGTAGTAGCCGGAAATAATGATATTTTTTTCTGTAACATATCTGTTCATGGGCCTGCTGAAGTTTATCTCTATGCGGTCGAAACAGCTCACATCAATAATTTTCTGGTCCTGGGTGATGCTTACCCATAGTATTTCAGGTGCAGAACCCGAAAAGGAACAGGAAAGCCCCAGCCCCAGAATAACAGCCTGCAGTAGTATAAGGAGTATATTGCCTTTCATCATATCCCCTTAGTATAAAAGGTTGGTGCAGTCACCCCTGGACTATCAACCCGGGGTCAATTTCACAAAGAAATAATGCTGTATATCCTCTTCCAAATAATTCCACCTGTCATCAATCACCCCTTGTTTCCCTCCTTCAATACGCAGCTTGTATACATTCCCTGCACCCATATCTCTGAAGCTTACGGTGCAGGCGCAGTCAGTATTCCATTCGAAAGAATATATACCCCCGGGAAGCGAAGTGCTGCCAAACACCAGAGCCAGGTTTATGGAATCCTGAAAACTGCTTTTATCAATAACCGGGATATAAGAAGGGTTAGTAAACTCAATTGATGGACTCCAGCGTACTTCAATGTCCGGGACTTCATCCAGGGAAATAGCAGTTTCCTGATAGATGATATTCAGTGCATATCCCTGACCGTTGTTCTGATCAGGGTGTTCTACATTTACGCTTTTTATTCCTCCGGCAATTTTCGCACCATTAGACCACAATTCAAAATCAGAAGCATCTGTATCTATTTTTCCAAAATCTGCTATTGAACACTCAATGAATCGGCTCCACGGCCCTCCCACATAAAACTCCAGAATGCAATCATAGGGCAGGAGAGAGCCGTACACATCTTCTACTCCCTGGTTTATGGTGAGCCGGTAATGCCGGTTAATATCCAGCATCTCTTTAAACAAAAGCACCACACTGCTGTCCATAATCCACTGATGGTCCCATTGGGTATATGGGTCTATATGTATCACCTGCTTGAGGGTTGATTTGTTCACCGGTGAAGAAAAATCAACTTTAACTGCTGCATCCTTCTCAGCCAGCTGGTAGTTGACCAGTAGTGCTCCGCTGTTCACAGCCTGGTCATCGCTGTTAAACACCTGGGTGCTGTCAAAAAACACTCCGGTAATTTCCAGCGGGTCCAGGTTGGGAAAATATTCGAATTGTTTATGGAAAGCCTTTATACCGAAGCCGCTGATATCCACCGCAGCATCTGAAATGTTTACTGTGTACAAATTATTCTTCTTCATCTCCTCAGCCAGACGGTATAGAAAGGATGAACAGGAAATCCATTCAAAATAACCATCCACTTCTGGAGAAAGGCTGAAAGCTCTTTCAGTGCTGGTTTTATCTACATCAGAGCTGAAGATTATCTGGATGTGGTCTGTCTCACTGGCAACCACTCCATTTTTTACAGATGGTTCAGCCAAAACGGCAGATACCGGGATAAGTCCGGGTGTAGACTGAAAGCAGTGGTAAAACTCCTGAGCAAGCTGCTTGCCGTAGATATCCTGCAGGTCTCCCGATAGGATCAGCAAGAACCTCTGATAAGGCTCCCAGGGGCGGTGGGGAGTAATAGTCAGCCGGTCCCGGTTAACTGTTGATGAAAACGAAATCTCTCCGGAGGAATCCGATTCTATTCTTATACATTCCTCAACCCCTTTTTTGTCCACAGGCTTGGAAAATAATATATCGATGCACTGTCTGTTCGTACCTATGGGGGTATTCTCTTCCGGGGTTACCTTTACCACATAGAATTCACTGAAAATTTCGATAGAGCAGCCTGATGCAGCAATTAAGCACACCATGAGCAAAAAGACCACTGTGTTCCTCCACCTGCCCATTACACCCCCTCCTCTCCGGATTGGGCACTGGTTGATCCTTCTCGTGGAGTGATTCTCATTCCATCCGCTAATCCCATAATCGGCTCCCGCAGTATTACCGCGTTTTCATGCAAACCCCTGGTGACAATTACCATCCGATCGTTGAACTTTTCATACCTGATAGCCTTTTTAAATATCCGGTCATCCCGGGCAACCACATACACAAAAGCACTGTTTTGATTTTCTTTTAAAAACGACTCAGCAGGGATGAGCACATACTTCCTTTCTTTTTTCACCGGAACTATGACCCTTACAAACATCCCCGGTTTAAGCACACCGGTATTGGCGACCACACAATCCACAAAAAAGCTCCTGGTTTTTATATCTATGTACGGATCAATCGTGTATATTCTCCCCTTCAGGCTGTAATCCATGGAGTCAATGTACACAGAAACCTCATCACCCCGGTGGAGCTTTTGCAGGTCGGACTCCGAAAAGGAGACTCTGGCAAGAAGCCGGTTTTCACTCAGGATGGTAGTAACCGGTTCATCAGCATCAACTTTCTCTCCCACATATTTGGCCACCCTGCTGACAATCCCGTCTATGGGAGAGGTAATGGTGGTGAACTGCCCCAGCCACCGGAGCCGTTCCTGTTCCACCAGAGTCCGCTTGTAGTGTATTTCAGCAAACCTTATTTTTTTCCGTGCCAGAGCGGTATTTATATAAATAAGCAGTTTTCTCTTTTTCTCACGGTCTTGGGGAACCTCATAGCCTTCTTCAATTAAGTCCTGGTCCCTGAACCCGAAGCTCTGGAGCTGGTACTCCTTCTGCAGGATGCCCATCTCTCTGTGCTTGGATTTAAGAGAAAACTCTGCATTACCGAGCTCCTCCCCGGACACTCCCCCTTTTTCATACAAAATCCTTTTCTTTTCCAGGTGGTCCTTCAAAAACTCTATTTCATGCTGATAGTTATTAATTTGCAGGGCAAGTTTTTCAAGCTGATAAAATTTCCGGTAAAGGTCTTTTTCGTTCTGAGTATATTCAATCCTGGCTGTTTCCAGCTCCTGTCTGGCAG
>JBMCUI010000247.1:0-3447 GCA_048622675.1 Spirochaetota bacterium
GGTTTACTCACAGTGAATCAACCCGGGCAGTGGAAAAAGCACTTTCGAGCCATAAGGATAATCCAGATTTGGAACAAGTAGTTGAAGAAGCATTACGTCATTTGTCATAAGTACCAATGTGGCTTTATTTTTACAGGGTTTTTCCGAGCTGAAATCAAACGCAGTACAGGGGTAGAGTGATGAGTGAACCAGAACGAATTGTTACATCATCCAAGTTATCAGCTGATACTGAAGAGTATTCCCTCAGACCTACCACTCTGAAAAGTTTTATAGGTCAGGAAAAAATAAAAAGGCAAATATACATATACGTGCAGGCAACGCTCAAAAGGGGGGAGAACCTGGACCATGTACTTCTTTACGGCCCTCCGGGACTGGGAAAAACCACACTTGCCGGCATTATCTCCAATGAACTGGGGGTAGGGTTTAAGTCTACTTCTGCTCCTGCCATTGAAAGGCCCGGTGACCTTGCAGCAATTCTTACCTCCCTCGAGTACAGAGAAGTACTATTTATAGACGAAATCCACCGATTGAAGCCTATCCTGGAAGAAATACTCTATCCTGCCCTGGAGGACTTCCGTCTGGATATTGTGGTAGGCCAGGGACCAGGGGCAAAATCTATAAAAATAAACCTCAAGCCTTTTACCCTGATAGGCGCCACTACCAGAGCAGGTGTACTGAGCTCTCCGCTGAGGGCCCGTTTTGGAATAGTCCAGAGGATCGACTATTACAGTGAAGAGGATATTTATAAAGTAGTAAAAAGGTCTGCCAGGATACTCAATGTACAAATAACCGATTATGCAGCGGAAATTATTTCCCGTAGATCAAGGGGTACTCCCAGGGTAGCCAATAGAATCCTGAGAAGGCTTCGTGACATTGCCCAGGTGGAAGGTGAAGGGTTTATAGACCAGGAAATAGCTCATAAGGGGCTGAAATTACTGGCTATAGACAGCATGGGCCTGGACAATATGGACAAAAGACTGGTGGATACCATAATCAATAAATACGAAGGTGGTCCAGTGGGAGTAGAAACCCTGTCTGTTTCAATCGGAGAAGACAGGGATACCATTGAAGACATATACGAGCCCTATCTGATTCAAATAGGATTTTTAAAAAGGACCTCCAGAGGGAGGGTAGCCACCAAGAATGCGTATGATCATTTCGGCTTTTCCTATCATAAGCCAATTGAAGGGGAGCTCTTTTAGAAATAATCATAAATAACATATTTCCAAACATATTTGAGTTTATCTTCATTCATACCTGCTCCATACCGAAAATAATAAAAAACCAGCAACCAGTATTATTTCAGCTGCACTGAATTCCAGCAGTAGAGTTCATTGTTTCTTTTATTAAAATAGGAATGCTCAGAGATAGGGAAGTTCAATGTTCAGAAGAGCAGGATATGTACTGATTTTTTTTGTTTTATCACTCCTATGGGGATGTGCAGGAGGAAGCTATATTAGAAACGGCAGGCCCACTGCTCCTGGAGTATCGCCAAGGGGGATTCCGGAGGTATTCCACGGCCGGGAGCCGTATATAAGGGTGCTGGTCAAAAGAGATATTTCGACTATACAAATTCATTCCCCCGGAGCTGTTGTAGAAGCTGGAGGCAGACGGCATCGATTAAACCCGGAGACCACAATTATGGCAGGAAACAATAAAATTATAATGGACGGTACCGACTTTGAAACCCCTGCAACCATAAATGCCAGGAACGGCCTGTACATAAACGGAATTAAATATCCCGGCCGGGTTATTATCCATGAGGGAATGTTAATCAACTGTCTGCCCATGGAAACATACCTGGAAGGGGTTCTCTGTTCTGAGATTCCTCATACCTGGCCCCTGGAGGCTCTCAAAGCACAGGCTGTAGCTTCCCGCACCTATGCATTTAGTAAAATACTCTCCAATCAAAGGGCAATTTATGATATAGAAAATACTCAGATGCACCAGAAATACCGGTATATAGAAAACACTTTTCCCAGTATCCGCAGGGCAATTTTAGAAACACAAGACCTTATTATAGTATACAGAGACCAGCCTATCCAGGCATTTTTTCATTCTTCATCGGGCGGTAGAACAGAAAGCAGCAGAAATGTTTTTCAAAAAGAGCTTCCTTATCTCAAGAGCATACCCGACCCTTACAGTGTAGATAATAAGTACGCCAGGTGGAGTTATACGGCAACCGGCGCACAGTTAACAGCAAAACTGGGCTCTCTCCTTGATCCGGAGTACAGGGGAGTTGGGCTTGAACAGATAAAAATACACCAAAAATCTGATTCGGGTAGAACCAGGGAATTGCTGTTATTTTTTGATAATAACAAAAAAGCAGTAATTAACGCAAATCAATTCAGAATTGCTGTTGATCCGGGGCGGATGAAGAGTACTTTTCTAATAAGTATACAGGAGGAGAAGCAGGGGAGTGAGTCTGTTTTCATATTCTCAGGTAAAGGGTATGGACATGGAGTAGGGATGAGCCAGTGGGGGGCCAGAAAAATGGCCCTTTCAGGATTTTCCTACAGGGATATTATTCATTATTATTACAGGGGAACAAGAATTGCCAGCTATAGAAGATTGACTGCTCTAGGTAGAAATTAGAGCATAATTTAAATATTTCTGTCATTAAACCGTAAGTTGTATTGTATCTTCATATTGAAAAACAAATCCATTTCTGCAGACTATCGTGGTTATGCTTACATGAGTTACTCTATGGACCAGTTTGATATAAAGGTGCCTGAGGAATTAATCGCCCAGTACCCCGCGCAGCAGAGGGACCACTCCAGGCTCCTGGTGCTGGATGTGGATAATAACCGGATTATAGATAGGGTATTCAAGGATATACTTGACTATATTACCCCGAATGACTGCATCATCTACAACAATGCCCGTGTGATAAATGCCAGGCTTTTTGGTACAAAAGCAAAGACTGGAGCGAGACTGGAGGTTCTTCTTACCAGAAATATTAATAACAAAGAGTGGTACTGTTTGATAAGACCTGCAAGAAGAGTTTCTGAAGGAACTGTACTAGAAATAAATAAACATCATTCTCTCAGGGTTATAGAGAAGCATAATGAAGGGGTGTTTAGAGTGAGGTTTTCATTGCCGGTGGACTACTCGAAACTGGAATATCTAGGGAAAATACCTCTCCCCAAATATATCAGAAGGGAGCCTGTAAAAGATGTGGATGACTACCGGTATCAGACTGTATATTCAGAAAAATATGGTGCTGTTGCTTCACCTACAGCAGGACTGCATTTTACCGAAAGTATTGTCCAGGAGATTAAAAATAAAGGAGCATTTTTTGTTCCGGTCACTCTTCATGTGGATTGGGCAACTTTTAGACCGGTAAAAGAAAAAGATTACCGTGATCACCAAATGCATAAAGAAGAGTATGAAATATCTGATTCTTCGGCCCAATATATCAACGAAGCAATTACACAGAATAGGAGG
>JBMCUI010000248.1:0-3432 GCA_048622675.1 Spirochaetota bacterium
ATAATAACCTGGGAAGGCTACCTTCCTGAAAGCCTTATTAACGAGTTTGAAGAGAAATATGGGTATGAGGTAAAGCTCACTTTTATTTCTGGTAACGGTGAGCTTATCTCCAAACTCAAGGCTTCAGATGCAAAAGGGTTCGACCTGGCACAGAACGACATAGGGAATATCCCTGAAGCAATGGCGGACAATCTGTATCAGCCAATAGACCTTTCCAAACTTAAAAACTATAAGTATATAAATCCGCCAATGAAAGAGAGGGCGGAAAAAATTGCTACTATTGATGGAAAGCTCTACGGTGTACCTTTCTGCTGGGGAACATCCGGTCTGATGGCAAATGTTGAGAAAGCTCCAGGAGTAAACTCATATATGGATCTTTTCTCGGACAAGTACTGTGGTAAAGTTACCTATCGGGCCACCAGGAATACCATGATTGCAGCAGCACTGGCTATGGGAATAGATTCGGTTGAAGACAAGTCGATGTGGGAAAGCGAAGAAGAGACCAGACGGGTTTGGGAAAAAGTCACGGAGTTTTTAATTGATGCCAAAAAATGTGTCAAGACCTACTGGACCAGCAAACAGCAAATGATCGACCTTTTTCTTACCGGTGGTGTTGTGGTAGGAATGGGATGGGACTTTACGGCATGGAGCCTGGCAGAACAGGGTCATCCTATTAAATTCATTACTCCAAAAGAAGGATGCCTTGCCTGGGAAGGTGGATGGGAGATTCCCAGAAACGCGGCAAATCTTGATGCTGCGTACAAGTTTATGGACTGGTTCTGGAAGCCCGAACGTTCAGCAAAGCTCTTCTCTGAGGCAGGTGTAATGCCCGTAGTCAAAGGCTGGGAACAGTATGCTTCAGAGGAAGACCGTAAAAAGTTTCAGGAAACCTATTCACAGGAAGCCATTGAGAATTTCTGGTGGTACCCTCCTTATCCAAAGTGGTGGGTGACAGTAACTGCAGAATATGAGACTCAAATAAAGACAGCTCTGTCAGAATAAATGCACGAGTTCTGAACAGTTGTATGGTAACTGGTGGTAATCAAAAAATTAAAATATTCTGGGGGTGGTTGATAGACCACCCCTTGAACTAATACGAAAAATTTTATTCAGTAAATTATTATTTTCCGGAGACAAGGTAATGAGTGTTAAAGATGTAGAACTGGTAGATGTAACAAAAAAATTCGGTGAGACCGTTGCCGTGGATAATATAAACTTTTACGTGGAAAAGGGTGAGTTTTTTTCAATTCTTGGGCCCTCCGGATGCGGCAAGACCACCACTCTCAGATTAATTTCGGGTTTCGAGCTGCCAACTGAGGGGAAAATATTAATCAGAGAAAGGGATGCCTCCTGGATTCCTCCTAATAAAAGGCCGACCAACCTCGTTTTTCAAAACCTCGCTCTGTTTCCGGTGATGAATGTGTTTGAAAATATCGCTTTTGGTTTGAGGACCAGGAGAGAATCTTCGAAGGAGATTAGGAAAAAAGTAGAAAAAATGCTGGAACTGGTGGGTTTGAAAGGGTATGGAAAAAAGAGGATAAACCAGCTCTCAGGTGGAGAAAAACAGAGAGTGGCCATTGCCAGATGTCTGGTGGTTGATCCGACTGTTCTGCTTCTGGACGAGCCTCTGGGTGCGCTTGATCTGAAGCTGAGAGAACAGATGAAGCTGGAGTTGAAGAAAATACATAAAAATGTGGGGACCACTTTTGTTTATATTACCCATGACCAGGGTGAGGCCCTTTTTATGTCGGATAGAATTGCAGTTATGAACAAGGGCCAACTCCAGCAGATAGGGACCCCGGAAGAGCTTTATGATTCACCGGCCAATGGGTTTGTTGCAAGCTTTGTAGGCCAGACCAATAAAATTGATGGACGTATTGAACAGGAAAAAGGAAGCCTTATTTTTACTAATGGTCAATTCAGGGCCGAATCAGATCATATTGCAGAAGGGCTGAAACCAGGCCGGAGGTGCTCTTTGTTTATTCGTCCAGAAAAGATCGATGTAGCAGATATATCTGAAAAGAGGAGGCCTGGTATAGTAAACGCTTATGAGGGTACCGTTGAGGATAAAATATTCATGGGTGAAAGTGTGAGGTACCTGGTAAGGCTGCCCGGGGAGCAGGTTATGGAGGTAATGCAGACCTATAAAAAGGGAGTCCAGGTCAAAAAAGTCGGGGAAAAAATACTCATCTCCTGGGACCCCGGTGATTCAGCCATTTTCTAGCACAATAAAAAAGGACCTGCCATGAAACTGGAAAGACCAACTAACATAAGAGTTGTCAGTTCCCTAATACTAGTACCCCTTTTCATATGGACTATTTGTTTGCTGCTGATTCCTCAGATAGGAATTGTAGAAAGTTCCTTTCACTCTTACATTCATCCTGAAAAAGGCTATACCCTGGAAAACTATCTTTACCTTTTTAATTCCCAGGGGTTATTACGGGTTTTTAGAAGGACCATTGTAGCTGCAATATTTACCACTGCATTCACTCTGGTTGCCTGCTATCCAATTGCCTATTATATAGCGAAAAAAGCCAGAAAAAGAATGCAAATTACCTTTCTCATCATGCTGATGATTCCGTTTTATGTATCCGAGTTGATGAGAGTATACGCATGGTGCATTCTGCTGGGCGACCAGGGGGTGATCAATTATTTTTTAATGAAGCTGAACATTATAGATGAACCCATTAAGCTTCTGTATACTTCGTTTTCAGTGTACCTGGGACTGATATACGTATATATACTGTTTATGATTTTTCCGCTCTATTCAGTACTTACAGAATTGGATGATTCGCTTCTGGAGGCGGCATCTGACCTTGGTGCAGGCAAACTGTATACTTTTTTTAGAGTTGTACTGCCCTTTTCTGCACCGGGGATAACCTCAGGGTGTATCATGGTATTTATGCTCACCGTAGGCACACTCTCAGTGCCATCCATACTGGGCGGGGCCAATGTACTGTGGTTTATAGAGATTATTTACAGCAACTTTTTCTGGGAGAAAAACTGGAACCTGGGGGCAACCAATGCAATTATGCTGGTTCTGGCATCTATTGCTGTGGTATACATATTATTAAGGGTATCCAGGCAGAGAGTAGGGGAGGTGATTGAATGAAACCTGGGAGAAAAATTGACTGGTCGCTTTCTATTCAGAGAATTTATTTTGCTATTTTCTTTTTCTATATTATAGCGCCTATTATCGTTATAATGATTATTGCTTTCAATGACAGCAAGCTTCCCACCCTGCCATTGAAAGGGTTTACCCTGAAGTGGTTTCCGGTTATGTTTCAGAATGATAGGTTGATAAAGTCTCTGTTCACATCACTTCTGGTCGGTGCAGGTACGACCTCTATTTCATTATTTTTTGGTATTACCAGTGCATTTGTATTTGTCAGAAAGAGGTTTGCAGGTGAGAACTTTTTTTACTTTTTGGCT
>JBMCUI010000249.1:0-3426 GCA_048622675.1 Spirochaetota bacterium
CTCTCTGCCATGCAGTGGTTTAACCTGATTCAGGGTCGGCCATTCAGTATTCCAGTTTTTCAATTTTGGTGTTTCGGTAGTAATGGTTCAGTATTTCCTGATAAGTAAATCCTTTTTCTGCCATTCCAGCAGCACCGTTCTGGCACATTCCCACTCCGTGTCCCCATCCTCCGCCGTAAATGACAAACTCCTGAGGGAGTCCTTCCCGGTCAAATCTGGTATCAATCCAGAAAAGAGTGCTTCTCAGCGGTCCTATGCCCAGAATACGGCGGATAAGGTGCTGCTTTTCTATAAAAAGACTTCCGGAGGTGCCTTTTATCCTTAAGGCTGATACATAACCGGAGGGGTTTCTGCCTGCTGTAGAAACTCCGGTAATTGTACCAATATCTTTTCTGCGGTCCACTTTTTCCTGTACGAACCTGGACGGCACCAGTCTGAACCATCGAAACTCCGGGTCCCATCCGCTGTTTTTATGGTTGCAGTACACCGGGGGCCTTGTTTTAATCCACTGTTCAATGCCTGCAGGTGAGGAAGGAAAATCTGTCTCCGGAGGACCGTCAGTTGCTCCGGTGAGGTAGGGGACCTTTCCCCATCCCTTCAGGTTCCCCGAGGACTGGGTATGCCCCCCGCAGTTTGAGTGAAACAGAGGATGGGCAATTTTGCCATTGTAAGCCAGGACTTCACCCCTGGTCATATCTACTGCCCTGGTGGTTCTTTCCCATTCATTGGCTATTCCCCGGTAGACCTGACAGTGCTGGCTGTCGCAGAGATGGAATCCGTCGTCTTTGTGGGGGTGAATGTACATTTTCCGGTGCAGGGCATAGCTCCTGGCAATGACTGCCTGGGCCTTGAGGGCTTCCATGGGAAAAGATATCATCATCTCGGATGGGACAACGCTGTAAAGGTACTCTTCCAGGTTTACCAGGTTTGCCAGCATGAACCCGTTTTCTTTTGCAGTCACCTCGAGGCTTCCCCGGTACTGCCGGTCTTCGATGCCTCCCCAGGAAAATCCCCTGGCATACTCGATTTTTTCAATTATAATGGAATGTTTCGCTGTACTTTCAGGCTGAATGATAAAAGAATCGGGCAGCAGCAGAGAAGAGGTATGTTTGCTTTTCAGCAATACCTTCCTGTTTTGGCGTGAAATAGTGTACTGTGCGGAAGGTTTGCCCTGAAATATGGTTTGATCGCCGGAGGCTATGATAAAACTTCCACTTGACCTGAACGTAATTCTTTCCATGGGAATAATACTTCCAGTATGGGAGGTATTAATTCCCACTTTAAGGAGAGGGATATTTCCAGGACTTGCTGTCTGTTTAAATGAACTGAATTTTTCAAGACGCCTGGAGGCTACCAGCTCTTCTTCTTTACGGGTAAGATATGGCCGCACCTGGCTGATTTGAGTCTTGACATACTTGTTGTGGGGGTCTACCGTCTCCAGCTGGTGGAAGTGTTTGAAAGCATCATCGAACAATTCCATCGACTGGTAGATTTCACCCATGGTATAAGCTATTTCTACCTGGTACCCGTCCCTTTGAAGTGCCTGGGCATAGCAGTCCAGGGCCTTATTCAAATTATTGTTTTTCTGATGAATGCGGCCGAGATAAAGGTAATTGCCCGGAAAACCCGGCTGCAGGGAAGATGCGCGGTTGAACAGCGTTTGCGCTGTCTCCAAAGCTCCCAGGGCATAAACTGCACGGCCGAGGCCAAACACAGCCCGGTGAGAGAACGGTGAGAGCTCCAGCGCTTTCTGAAAGTATATTCGTGCCTGTTCCGCTCTTCCTATATAGTAAAAGGACTCTGCCAGCGATATATACACATGGGTCAGAATTTCCGGGGCTGCGGCCAGTTTTTTGGAAATAATCAGCAGGTACTGGTCAATGGCAGCCTGGTAGCTGCCCTGGGAGCGGTAGTGTGCTCCCAGGTTGACCCGGCTTGGCAGCTCCAGCTCTTCTATTTCTGCAGCTCCTCTGTACATATCTACAGCTTCCGGATAAGCCCCCTGCCACCACATCCAGTCTGCTTTCTCCACCACCGGCTCGCTCTCAATCACAGAGGTGCCGCCGGAACATGGCAGGAAACTCAACAAAAGAAGGGGCTGGATGTATACGAGCACCTTCAAAATAGTGATGAATTTTATTTTTTTAACGGTGCTCTCCGGTCTATTTTTTATGTTCATTTGATATAAAAGACTACCATATCCGGCTGTTTACTGCCAGTCAATTATTAAGTTCGGCAAAAGGTGAAAATAAGTGTAGAGGTAGAATAGGGTTGTTAAGGGTAGAATATCTATTATATTCTAACTTGACAGGGAAAAAGATTCATGAGGTCTTATGATCAGGTGAACGACAAAAAGGACCTTATCTTAGTACTACTCAATACAAGGAAGGAGGTATGTAGTATGAAAACCAGAAAAATAACCGAAGGTGTATACTGGGCAGGGGCTGTGGACTGGGACAGAAGGCTTTTTGATTCTCTTATACCGCTTCCTGATGGCACCAGCTACAATGCCTACCTCATCAAAGGAACAGAAAAGACGGCCCTGCTGGATACGGTGGACCCCACAAAGGCTGATGTGCTCATGTACCAGCTGCAGCGGGTTGAACATCTGGATTATGTAGTAGCCCATCATGCTGAACAGGACCACTCCGGTGCCATTCCCTATGTACTGGAAAAGTACAAAAATGCCAGAGTGGTAGCATCCTCCAAGTGCAGAACTATGCTGGTAGACCATCTTATGGTTCCTGAAGAGAGAATAATAGTTGTTGAGGACGGACATACCCTGTCCCTGGGCAGCAAGACTCTCAAGTTTCTGTATACGCCATGGGTCCACTGGCCTGAAACCATGGTAAGCTACCTGGAGGAGGATAATATCCTGTTTACCTGTGATTTTTTCGGCTCACATCTTGCTACCAGCGATCTCTATGTAACAGACCCGGCAAGAGTGTATGAGGCGGCAAAGCGGTACTATGCAGAAATAATGATGCCGTTTCGGAGCATAATTAAAAAAAACATTAAAAAAATTGAAAACCTGGACATTGATTTCATTGCCCCCAGTCATGGACCGATCTATAATAACCCAGAGTTTATTATGGATGCCTATCGGGACTGGGTTTCCGATACTCCCAGGAATGCAGTGGTTATTCCCTATGTTTCCATGCACGGAAGCACCCGCAGAATGGTGGAATATCTGGTCAGTGAGCTTTCCGGAAGGGGAGTTACCGTGTTTCAGTTTGACCTGGCAGTGACCGATATCGGAAAGCTGGCTATTTCTCTGGTGGATGCCGCCAGTATGGTCATCGGTACGCCAACAGTGCATGTGGGCCCCCACCCCGTGGTTTTTTACGCAGCCCACCTGGCCAATGCTCTCAGGCCCAAGCTTAAGTACGCTTCGGTGGTCGGTTCTTACGGATGGAGCAGCAAAGC
>JBMCUI010000250.1:0-3407 GCA_048622675.1 Spirochaetota bacterium
CCGCTGTACCTGCTATAAGCACATTAGCGCCTGTTTTCACAATCTTTCTGGATGTTTCCATATTTACACCGCCGTCAACTCCCAGGTCGTAGTGGAGCTGGTTTTCCATTCTAAAGTTATGGGCCTGCTCCATTTTGTGAAGGGTATCCGGCATAAATTTTTGACCTCCAAACCCGGGGAAGACCGAAAGAACAATGAGCAGGTCGATATCAGGGAGAACATCATATATGGCATTGAGGGGCCTGTCCGGGTTGATTGCAACTCCGGGTTTGATTCCTGATTTTCTTATGGTGGTTACCACGCTTTTTAAGTCTTTCTGTACGTCTTCCTGAATTACTATGTAATCCGGCCTTGTTTTTATAAAATCCTCCAGCCTTTCGGCTGTATTGCTTATCATCAGATGGGCAACCAGGGGAATGCTCACCCGGCTCCGGAGGGCCGGGATAAGCTCTAGCCCAAAGCTTATATTTGGCACATAATGTCCGTCCATGTAGTCCACATGTACTGCTTCTGCTCCCCCTTTTTCTGCCATGATCGCAGCATCCGCCAGATACCCATAGTCTGCTGCCAGCAGGGATGGACTTACTTTTAATTTGAATTCCATTTTTTCCTCCTCATATCATGTTGTCAGGTGATACCAGTGGGTTTGGCCCCTGTTGGAATCAAGCATACAAGCTTAAAAAGTGACTACTACTTTTATTACTTCCAGGTCCCTGCTGCCTGCTGCCTCAAAGGCCTCCTGAATTTGATCAAAGCCAAATGTGTGGGTCACCAGCACATCATGCTGTAGTATATTCTCTTTCAGAAGCCTGAAAGCACGGGGGAATCCCCAGTTGGGAATGGCATGGGAAGCATTAAGCTTCAATTTGTTAAAATGAAAATAATTGGCATTAAAAGTGATGCTTTCCTGTTTATAGCTTATTCCATTGAATGCTGCCACTCCACCAAAACAGGCCATTTCCAGTAAATCCGGGATGGTACCTGGTGGTGAGGTAATGATCACTCTATCAAATCCCTCCGGGTGGTCTTTTTTTATGTTCTGCTTCCAGTCCTGAGTGGATGTGTCATAGACCCATTCAGCCCCCATATACCTGGCAGCTTCCATCCTTTTTCTGCCCCTGGGAGTTTCAAAGTTTCTACCCAGAGCTGCAATTTTTTCTGCACCGGCAGTCTTTGACAGCCTTATACTGCAGAGGCCTATGATTCCAGGACCGGATACCAGCACACTGTGCATGGGCTCCAGTTTGGCCTCCTGTGTAAGGTCCAGAGCTACTGTTATGGGTTCTGCGATGGCTGCTTCAACATGGGTAAGGTCCTCAAATGGTATTACCATTTTTTTCGGCACCACCAGATACTCAGCCATTCCTGCTGAGTGTTCCATATAGGTTAATATATTTTTACATAAAGAATAATTTCCGTTCAAACAGTTTGTGCATCTGCCGCAGGGTATATGGTTCTGGACAACCACTGGCTGGCCTTTTTTAAGGCTGGCGGCGTTTTTGCCTGTTTGGTAGATCTCACCCGAGACCTCGTGTCCCAGAGGTATAGGGCTTCCTCCGGGCAAGTCATTATAGAAATGAAGGTCAGTACCGCATATACCGCAGGCCTTAATTTTTACTGCCACCTGGTCATCGCCGGGTGGAGAGTAATCTATTTGGTTTGTTTCAATTTTCTTTTTGTCAACTGCCCATGCTGTTTTCATGCTTTCCTCCGGTGTTTTTTATAGGATATTAAAATAAATTCGGAATATGTCAATTTGTTTTTGTAGACAGTATAAAAATTTTGGGGTTATTATAGAAGGGAAAAGCGAGTTCAGAAAGAGAGGTATATATGGTTATAAATGAAAATGAAAAAAAGAAAATAATACCTGTTGCCGGAGGAAAGGGCGGGGTGGGAAAAACCCTTATTGCTGCCAATCTTGCTATACAGCTTGCCAGAAACAATAAGAAAACAGTGGTGGTTGACCTGGACATGGGGGGGGCGAATTTACATACCTGCCTGGGAATTAAAAACAACAATCCTGGAATAGGCAATTTGCTTTCCGGCAGTGGGATGTCATTTGAAGATTTGATAGTGAGGACTCCCTATGAGAACCTGAGGTTTATACCCGGAGATGTTATGGTTGCTGGTATGGCCGATATCACAACTTCGCAGAGAAAAAAGGTGATCTCAGGTTTGCTTGATATTGAATCAGACTATATAATTATGGATCTGGCTACCGGAAGCAGTTGTAATGTGATTGATTTTTTCCTTGTTTCAAACTCGGGTTTTCTGGTGACCTCCCACCAGACCATGTCCATTCTGAATACTTTTGAGTTCCTTAAAAGTATGATTTTTCGTTATCTGCAGAGTACTTTTAATTCCAACAAAAAGGTATCGGGATATTTAAAAAAGATGACAAAAGAGAAGAGGCCGAACTCGCAGCTGGAAATGTCCCGCACGCTTCAGGAGCTGCAAAAGCTTGACCAGGAAGCAGAAAAAAAGGCAAGAGAGGCGCTTTCCATGCTAAAGCCTCAGCTGATTATCAATATGGCCGATTCCTCGGATGACCTGGAAATTATTCAGAAATTGAGAAACCTGGTGAAAACCAGCCTGGAGATTGATCTGGGGTGTCTGGGTATGGTATATTCAGACCAGAGGGTGAGCGAGGCTCTGGAGGAGTCCACCCCTGTAGTAGAGTACGATCAGCAGGCTATTTTTTCCAGAGAAATAGAAAGAATAGCTCAGAAAATAATTCAGTCTGAAAGCTTTCCTGACATGCCTTTGGACCTTGATTATTACAGCGACAGCTTTGAGCTGGCCCGGATTGAAGCAGACAATGACCGGGAGGAAATTCAGGCTTCTCAAAAACCGGAAGAAGAGTTTGATGTAGGAGAGCTTCTTTCTATAATAAGCCAGCAGAAAAAGCAGATCCAGGAGCTCAGAGGCACTGTAAGAATGCTCACCATGAAGAATCCCTGAATGTTGAATCCCTGAGTATGATGTGCTACTGAATCTTGAAAGCTATAAATTCATCAAATACCTCTTTGATTTTCCTGGATGTTTTTTCTGCATCCAGCTTGGTAATATTGGCGTCCTTCCACAGAGTATCTATAAAAAAGTTCTGCATTATCTGTGAGAGATCATCGGTATCATAAAAAATGTATGAAAAATTATTCCCTTGGGGTTTGAGTATGGTGAACGAAGTATAGGTAATAACAGGTTTTCTTCCAACCATCACCCGGTCCTGCCTTTTGGAGATATACGTTTCAAGCTCGTTGAACCGGTAAGGAATCCGGTGGGTGGTGTCCCTTAGAGCAGGTTCGGTGTGTTTCTGGGAATAGTTGGCCGGTTCTACCAGCAGGTACAGCTTCTTGCCATCAGCCTGAAAAGTCAGTCCATCTACGGTAAGGTAGATATCCTTAACG
>JBMCUI010000251.1:0-3390 GCA_048622675.1 Spirochaetota bacterium
CATCAACATCAAGATATCCCAGAGGACTGCCATCTTTATCCCAGATTGTTTCATTGACATAATACATGCCATCCTCTTGCTTTAATACCCGATAATTACTTTGCATTTCTTTCTCTCAGTTATCTGCAATTTTCGCTTCCGATTATACTCCGCTTGGAGCCTGTGTCAAGTATAATTACAAATGATGCAGCAGAAGAGGGCCTGTTAGGGTGCAATAAGCATTACCCTTTATTGTGTACAAACTCCTTAACTGTTTCTGCAATTTGGTTTGGCAGCAGCCCGTACAGGCCCAGCAGCTCCTCATAGGGACCGTTGCTGGCAAACTGGTCGTCCACACCGATCATTTTTATCGGTGCAGGGTAGTGGGAGGCCAGGACTTCTGCAACCGCACTGCCCAGACCTCCCGCCAGGTAGTGTTCCTCCACAGTCACCAGCCTGCCGGTCTCTCTGGCTGCCTTGATAATTATCTCTTTGTCCAGCGGCTTCAGGGTGTGCATGTTGATGAGCCTGGCATGGATGCCCTGTTCTTCAAGCAGGTGCGCTGCAGCATGGGCATTGGCCAGCATAATGCCGGTACCGATGATGGTTACATCATTTCCGTCTTTCATCACCACCCCTTTTCCCATGTTGAACCGGTAGTTGTTGTCCATCAACACCGGCATTTTGGGCTTGCCTATCCTTATATACATGGGGCCGGTATATTCAGCGGCAAAATGCACCGCCTTTTTAATTTCTACCGGGTCTCCGGGGTTCAGGATCACCACCCCGGGGATGGTCCTTAAAATGGCGATGTCCTCCAGAGACTGGTGGGTGGGACCCAGGTCGGAGTAGGTCATTCCTGCGCACCTTCCCACCACCTTTACATTCTGCCTCATATACCCCAGGTCATTTCTGAACATTTCAAAGGGACGGGAAGACATAAACGGGGCTATAGCTGCCACAAAGGGAATCTTCCCGGTGGTGGCAAGACCCGAGGCGTACCCGATTATCCCCTGCTCCATTATGCCGAACTCCAGGTGGCGGTGTGGAAATTTTTCCCTGAACAGGGACATCCCGGAACCTTTGGAGCTGTCCGCGGATATGGCTATTACCCGTTCATTTTTCTCTCCTACCTCCAGCAGGGCCTCTCCGTATGTTTTTCGTGGGTCAAGCTGTTCGTTCATAGCTGAGCCTCCTTTCTGCTTCCATCAGGTCTTTTTCCGCCTGGGCTATTTCTTCAGGAGTAGCCTTCCAGTGGTGGTAGTCCACCCTGTCCTCGGCAAAGGAAAGCCCCTTTGATTTTATGGTATTGGCAATGATAAGTGAGGGTTTTCCAGGCTCAAAAGGGATATCCGAAGCGTTTTCCACAATCTGGCCGAAGTCATGGCCGTCTATTTCTCTGACCCTCCAGCCAAACCCTTCCCAGCGTTTGTCCAGGGGTTCGTAGCTCATTACTTCGCTGGTCCTGCCGCTGATCTGCAGGGTGTTCCGGTCTACGAAAACAAGCAGGTTGTCAATCCGGTGATGGGTGGCTGCAGCTGCAGCTTCCCAGTTTGAGCCTTCTGCAAGCTCACCGTCCCCCATCAGCACGTATACCCTGGCCTCATGACCGTCCATACTTAATCCCATGGCCATTCCTCCTGCTATGGCAAGGCCGTGCCCCAGTGCCCCGGTATTGGTTTCTATTCCAGGCAGTTTGTACATATCAGGATGGCCGGGAAGCTTTGAATTAAGGGCACCGTAGGTATCCAGCAGGCTTTCGTCAAAGTACCCCATTTCTGCAAGTACCGCGTACTGGGCCAGGCATTTGTGGCCCGCAGAAAGAACAAACCTGTCACGCTCAGGCCAGTGTGGATTTCTGGGATCGGATCTCATTATTCTAAAGTACAGGCCGGTCATTACCTCAACCGTAGACATGGCCCCTCCGATATGTCCTGATTTGCCTGCCTTTACCATTCTCAGTATTTTTTTTCTTACATTAAGGGCCTTTCGTTTTAGCTCAAACTCTTCTTGCTGGGTGAGAGTGTACATTTACTTCCTCCTATTTCTGGTGCTGTTCTGCGTACTGGTAGATTCTCTGGATTTTCGGCTCCGACCTGCCTCCAGGAGTATATTCTGATTCCATCCATATGGATACCAGGGTCTGGGCCAGTTTGGGGCCAATGACCTGGGCCCCCATGGTCATGATATTGGCATTGTTGCTCTTGCGGGATCGCTCTGCGGAGTAGGCATCCGCACACAGGGCTGCATAGGCACCCGGGACCTTGTTGGCGGCGATACACATGCCGATGCCGGTACCGCATATCAGAATGCCCCGCTCATGTTTTCCTGCTGCTACTGCTTCTGCTACCATGAAGGCTACATTGGCGTAAATGGAGTCGTCGCTTCCGTAGTCCTCATATTCGTATCCCAGTTCTGTGAGATGTTTTTTCACTGCTTCTTTCAGCTCCGAAGCATTGGGGTCGCATCCAATAGCAATCTTTTTCATAATTCCTCCTCCTTCAGTATGACATTTGTTTAACAATTTTTAGAGTAAGGTATTAGCAAAATCCGGATGGGTCAAGATTATTGTGGAGAGAATGCATACTGCAGTGCCTGCAGATTACTGGATGTACATAGAGTTTATTTCTTTTTTATAAACTTCGTTTATGAGGTTTCTTTTCATCTTCAGAGTATGGGTAAGCTCCTTGCCTGCTTCGAATCCCCTGGAGAGAAGCCTGAAAGTGGAGATCAGCTCTACATTGCGGAAACCATACTTGGGAGAAACATAACTTTTAATTTCATTCCGATACAGTTCTTTGACCTTGTGGTTTTGCAGAAGCTCCTCCAGAGACCGGTATGGTATATTTTCATCTTTTGCGAATTCCTCCAGCTGCTCAAAATCTGGTACAATGAGAGCACCCGGCTTCCGCTGGTTCTGGCCCACCACCATAACCCGGCTTATATACCTGCTCTGGGTAAGATTCTGTTCAATGGGCTGGGGCTCGATGTTTTCTCCACCCAGGAGCACGATGGTATCTTTGGCCCTGCCTGTTATCTGCAGCTCTCCATTGATGGTCATTCTGCCCAGGTCCCCGGTATTAAGCCATCCATCAGCAGAAATGACTTTTCTGGTGAGTTCCTCCCTCTTATAGTAGCCCTTCATTACCAGGGGACCCTTTACCATTACAATACCCATTTCTCCCGGAGGAAGCTCGGCGCCCTGTTCGTCCACAATTTTTACCTGAACATCTTCCAGAAGAGGTCCTACTGTGTAGGGAACAGGCCGTTCAAAAGTCCTGGCTGCTACTATTGGTGATGTTTCTGTCAGTCCATACCCTTCCAGCACCCTTAGTCTTATTCCTGCAAAAAACTCATCTGCATGTTTCTGAAGGGCCCCTCCTCCGCTGATCCCGGCTTTAAGCTCCCCTC
>JBMCUI010000252.1:0-3384 GCA_048622675.1 Spirochaetota bacterium
CTGCAGGATGATGCAGTCCAAACCGGAAAGCTGGAGTGCCTTTTCACCGTGGAGGAGGAGATAGGACTGAACGGGGCCCTGGGGCTTGAGCCGTCCATGATTTCCGGGAGAATGCTTGTGAACCTGGACACCGAAGAGGTAGGTGCGGTGTATATCGGGTGTGCAGGAGGGAAGGACAGCTACATTTCCCGACAAATGAATCAGGTCCCTCCCGGCAGCGGCAAGACCGCCATCAAGCTGGAGATAACCAGTCTCAGGGGAGGCCATTCCGGGGCCGAGATCCACAAGGGCAGGGCAAATGCCCTGGTATTGATGGCACGCACCCTCAATCAGCTGAGGAAGAAGTTTACTTACCACATATCAAGCATCAGGGGAGGCGACAAGCACAACGCCATTCCCAGAGAAGCATTCAGTGAGATAGTGGTGGACAGCCGGGAGGCCGAAGGGGTGCAGGGGCTGTTTCAGGAATACTGCTGCAAACTAAAAAATGAGTACTCCCCGGTTGAAGACCAAATGGCCTTCAGGGCGGAGCCTGCTCCGGTGCCCCAGCTGGTTTTTGACAGCCCTTCCACTGCGCTGATGGCAAACGTCCTGATGTGTATACCCCACGGGGTTGTTGCCATGAGCAGGGTCATGGAGGGTCTGGTGGAAACCTCCACCAACTTCGCCTATCTAAGAACACACGGGGGGCTGCTTGATATACACCTCAACCACCGCTCATCCATAGACAGTGCTCTGGAAAGGGTGTGCGATATTCATGCCTGCATCACCCGGATGGCGAATGCACACATAGAGCACAAACACGGCTACCCCGGATGGACCCCCGACCCCCAATCCAGGCTCCTGGAGCATGCCCGGAGGGCCGTCAGGAACGTCACCGGCAAAGATGCAGTGGTGAGGGCCACCCATGCAGGTCTGGAGTGCGGGGTCATTAAGAGTAAATTCCAGGACATGGAGGCGGTTTCCATAGGGCCCACTATCCGCTCGCCCCACTCACCGGATGAAAAGCTGGAGATCGCAAGTGTGGAGGTGTTCTGGAATATACTGGTACAGACCCTGAAGGAGATAGCACAATGATTTCTAGGTTCAGTCACAGCCGGCTGCTCTGGCTTATGGTGGTTATTCTGGTTTTTCAAGACTTTTTATAGTGTCTAGCAACATATAAATCAAGGAGCCTTCGGATCATTTTCTGATACTGGGTGTTGTGTTTTTTCGCTTCCTTTTTGAAAAACTCTACACTTCTTTTACTCAGTCCCAGGGTAACTTTTATTTTCTCCTCTTTGAATACAAGCTCTTCAGGTGAAGGTAAAAAATCATCAATTATTTTTATATTACCCAAAGACTCGTCTGTATATTCTTTAGATTTTTTCTCTTTTTTCATATACTTCTCTCCCTTTTCGCCAGTAGCCTGCCCCTATAATACGGATGTTATTTTTACGATAAGTAAAACGAACTGTCATGATCCTGTCTCCAATTTTTCCAAAACAATAATAGCGTTTTTCTCTCTGACTGTGGCTCAAGTCCTGAGCAATGATACGGTTTGAGTCGGCAAAGGCATACTGGGCTTCATTGAATGAAACACCATGTTTTTGCTGATTCTGTTTGTTCTTCTTTTCATCCCATGCAAAATAGGCAATATTCACTATTTAAAAATATCAAAGTTAGCCAGAATCTACAATAAAAATACATATTTTTATATGGATATTTTTATTCTTGTGATTCTTCTCTTCAGTTCAGTCTCCACCGGCTGCTCTGGCTTATGGTGGCGTTTTATCCTTAATCGCTGGCGGCGGTAAATATTCCTAAAAACATGAAAAATAGGAGTGCCATTCGATTCTTTAAACTTTCAAGCCATGATAACCTGGAAACAAAATAATAGAAAAAAATTTCTCCCGGAAATGTTTTTTAAAATATACAAATGTTTGTATATTTACCTGATTTTAGTCTATGGTAGATAACGATGTTGAAAATTGTATTGTTAGTTATAGTACTTCTTCACGCTTTTATTCAAATTACAAAACAATTCATATGTAGCTGCACCACAGGATGGTTCTGGCATTAAGCCGAAATATAGCTTGGAACTGCAGTAAATGCCGAATAAACTTTGCCGGGTATCAAAATGAAAGGAATATTATCGGGCGATGAAAAAACCCGCTTGTAATTCGCATGCTGCAACTGCTCTGCTGTCCCTGGTAGTGTTGAGCGCGTTTCACGGCATCAACCATACCTTCAGCATTTTCCTGAGCCCACTGAATGAAGATATCCGCACCTTCTTCGGCGCAGATACCATCAGCGCTATAACCTCCCTGAAGACTACCTATCTGATGGTCTATGCAGCGAGCAACTTTTTTTTCGGTTTCCTCACCAACAGGGTCTCCTCCAGAAAAATCCTTGCAGCAGGAGGCATTCTCAACGGCATTGCTATAGGTTCTTTCATATTTGTCACCCCCCGGAGCTTTCCGGTTATGTACGTGTTATGGGCTGCAGCCGGCCTGGGCGGAGGGGTGTACCATCCGGTAGCCAACGTCCTGATAACAAGGCTGTTTCCCTCCAGGATGGGATGGGCCATCGGTATTACCGGCATGGGAGCTTCAACTGGATTTGCCTTCGGGCCCCTGTTTACCGGAGTGCTGCACGGCCCGGTGGGAATGACCTGGCAGCAGGTCTCTCTTCTGTTCGGCGGCCTGGGGGTGGCCATGGGAATTTCTGTGTTTATTATTCTGAAAGACCTGCCTTCGCTTCTGGAGCCCCGGTATGGGGACCGTCCGCCTGTAAAAAACAACCAGAGGAACGCTCAAAGCAGATCCCCAGCAGACAGCATTGAAACGGACCCGGACCCATCAATCACCGCCACTGCGGCTCCGCTCAAACTGTACCGGGAAAACAGGGTGGTTCCTATGGGTTTTGTATTCTTTCTCTCATATATAATCTTTGCATCAGGGCTTCGTGAAATCACCATCTGGAGTGTGATGGACATATCAGACTTTTTTCTAACCCGCGCCCACGGTGCAGGCAACCAGACCTCATATTTACTGTTTTTGATGTACCTGGTGGGGATTTTCGCCCAGCCTGCTGCCGGCACAGTTTCAGACCGGATGGGGCGCCACCGTCTGGCTGCAGTTGCCCTGTTTGTACACGGAAGTGCTATTTGCCTGCTTGCGGTTGTCCCCGGAGCACTTCTGTTTCTGCCCTTTATTTTCATAGGGATCGGCCAGGCCAGTTCAGTTCCCTCCATAGAGGCGATGGTAGCGGATGCCACTGATGTGAAGAGCCGCGGGCTGGTGTTCGGCTTTCTTGTTACCATTGGGATGGGGATGGGTGCAACAGGGCCCCTTTTCTCGGGTGTAATCATAGACAGGCTTGGTGGTACCATTGCTTCATACC
>JBMCUI010000253.1:0-3368 GCA_048622675.1 Spirochaetota bacterium
GGGATATGGTCATACACCGGCACTTACTTCATTTTGTACTTCCTCAGCCTTTTCAACCGTTTTCTCTCTGCTGCCTTTTTCTTGTTCTTTCTCTGCTCGGCAGGCTTTTCGTAATAGGCCCTTTTCTTCCATTCCCTCATTATACCGTCCCGTTCACATTCCCTCTTGAACCTTTTCAGTGCCCTGTCAATGCTTTCTCCTTCCTCCAGTTTAACTTTAGCCACTTCCCCTTCACCCCCTCTCCGCTGCTGTATGTTGAAAATCAGACATTTATTATAATATAAACAGCTGCAAATAAAAAGAAAAATTTTAAGAGAGAATACCCATTTGTTGTCTGACTTCTGTCATGGTCCTGGCTGCTATCTCCTGGCAGTATTTTCTGCCCTTTTCCAGCACTTCCAGCACAATACTTTCGTCCCTATCAAGCCCTCTCTTTTTCTCTCTTATGGGAGCAATAACTCGTTCTATATTTTTTGCCAGTATTTTCTTGCAGTCGATACACCCTATGGCCGCTTCCCTGCATCCTTTGGCTGAACGAGATATCTCTTCCCGGCTGGAGAAGTATTTATGTAAATTAAATATATTGCAGATCTCGGGATTTCCCGGATCGGTCCTCCTCTTTCTGGCAGGATCAGTTACCGCCACCTTCAGCTTCTCCCATATAGCCTGGTGCTCCTCAGTGAGGGCAATGTAATTGTTCAGGCTTTTACTCATTTTGGCATTTCCGTCCAGCCCCTTTATCCGGGGAGCTTCCCCCAGCAGAGTTTTCGGCTCCAGAAAGGTTTCTCCGAACCTCCGGTTGAACCTTCTGGCGGTTTCCCTGGTCAGCTCCAGGTGCTGAACCTGGTCCTCTCCCACCGGTACCGCTGCAGTGTGGTACAGGAGAATGTCGCTGGCCATCAGCACCGGGTACGTCAGAAGACCGGTGTTAATATTTCCAACATTTTGTTCCTTCTTGTCCTTATACTGGGTCATTCTTTCCAGGTCTGCTATAGGGGTGATGGTATTGAGCACCCATGCCAGCTCGGTATGCTCCTTTACCTGCGACTGGACAAATATGGTGCATCTGGAAGGATCAAGCCCTGCAGCTATCAGGGTCTTTGCTGCCTCCAGGGTGCGGTTTCCCATTTCAGCCGGCTGGTACTCTATGGTAATTGCATGGTAGTCCACCACACAAAATATACATTCGTACTGATCCAGCAGATCAACCCAGTTTTTTATCGCTCCCAGGTAATTGCCTATATGGATTACCCCCGAAGGCTGGACCCCGCTGAAAACCCTTTCTTTCATTTTCACCCCTTAGTTTATCGATAGTATACTGATGTTAAGATAATATATTATTCATCAAACCATAAACTATCAAACCTGTGTGTTCTCGAACTCAGTTATAAAAATAAACCTGCTGCCCGGATATTTTTAAATAAAACATAGAGTTAAATGATTACTGCCGGAGGCTTTATAAGTCAACTGTAAAAAATCGACCTGTATGTATTAAATGGGGTTGGTGCTGACCAGGCTAATTAACCGCTGGAAAAACAGAGGTTCACTTCCAGCCTGCGGCCGTTCTCACCGAAAAGGGTAATATAATCAAGAGGGGCTTCCACCCATACTTTTTCTCGTGCTTTTTGCCCGATGTGGGGCCGGACCTTGGCCTTGAACATAGCCTCTCCCACGTTAATCATAAGAAGATACTGGCCCCCCACCGAAATTGCTTTTCCTGCAATCCTGCCCTCCACACTGCTCCGGTGGCGTTTTTCACTCACTCCTATGTGCTCCGGCCTTATGCCCACCGTGACCCTGGCCTGTTTTCCATCTCCTGATACTTTTACAGGTGAAGGAAAAAGCGGGCATCTCAACTTTGGTGAACCACCGGATGCCTCGATCTCTGCTTCCACAAAGTTCATCCCCGGATTGCCCAGGAACCATCCTCCAAAAACATCGTTGGGATGAGTATATAACGCCCTGGGCTCATCACGCTGGAAAATAACTCCCTGGTTCATTAATGCAATCTGGTCAGCCAGGGTCATAGCCTCTGTCTGGTCATGGGTTACATATATGATGGTCTGCTTTATCTGTGAGGTAAGCTTTTTTAATGCCTGTTTCAGCTGCGCTTTAGCAGTTACATCAACGTTGGTAAGAGGCTCATCAAATAAAAGTATACTGGGCTGTCTGGCAACCGCCCTGGCCACCGCAACTTTCTGGCGGGTGGAGTTGTCCAGCTGGGTAATGTTCTTACCCACACTGTCACCCAGTCCCATGAGAGAGATAACTTCTTGTGTTCGTTTTTTGCGTTCCTGAGTTGATATTTTTTCTTCCATTAACGGAAGCTCAATATTACGGTACACATTGAGACCCCGATAAACCACCGGGTACTGAAATACCATACCGATGTTTCTCCTGCCGGGGGGTAGTTCGGTGACTCTGTCATTATCAAAGTAAATATCCCCGGCTGTAGGCTCCTCCAGCCCTGCAATCAAACGAAGCAGGGTGGTCTTCCCACATCCGGAGGGTCCCAGAAGGCAGGTTACCGTAGCTGTGGGGAAGCTTATATCAATATCTCGAACTGCCACTACATCCCCGAATTGTTTTCTGAGGTTTCTTATCCTGATATCAGGCATCACCACCTCCCTGAGCTATTCTCTGTCCATCCTCTGAAGAAAAAATCAGTATTGAAGCCGGAGAAATCCTGAAGTCCATTTCATCTTTGGTAAGAAGATGAACATCTTCCTGCCGCAGTACTGAAAGCAGGGAAGTCTGTTCTGCTTCCAGATGCACCACTGATTCTCCGCCCAGGTCCTCTCTGAGCACTATTCTTGCTGTGAAGGATACTCCTTTTTTGATATTGTGAAAAGGCTGTATCTTCTGAGGCCTTATACCCACCCTGACTTTCTGGCCCTCCCGGAGTTTCGACTGGTCGCCTGCATCAACGGGGAACTGAAACAGAGAGGTTTTGCACCAGAGGGTGCCGCTGCGGGAGGAAATGGTGCCCTCCATTACATTGGCAGAGGGAAACCCCAGCAGCTCCATTGATTTTATGTGTCCTGGATCAGAATATACTTTTTCCAGAGCACCCGCTTCCACCGTTTTTCCTCCATACAGGATATAAACCTGCTGGGCCAGCATCAGAGCTTCCAGCGAATCGGAAGTAGTATATACAAACGTTGCACCAAGTGATTTCTGCAGCCTTTGGAGATCATCTATCAGTTGTTCTCTGAGCTTAAAATCAAGCCCGGAGAGGGGGTCATCAAACACATACAGATCGGTTTTTTTGGTGAGCCCCCTCGCCAGAGCTACCCTCTGTTTTTCTCCTCCACTCAACTGATCAGGGGTTTTCTTCAGTAAATGGGTTATTCTGAGCAGTTCTGCAG
>JBMCUI010000254.1:0-3362 GCA_048622675.1 Spirochaetota bacterium
GGTCTATGCGAATGACAGGTCTGAAAAAGTCAGACATGAGCGAGCAAAACAGCTACTTATCGATGGGATTATCCAACAAAACATCGCTGTTTCAACCCAGGTGTTGAGTGAATTTTATGTAACAGTTACAAGAAAGATCAAAGTCAAACTCCCAGAAAACACAGCTAGAAAAGAAATCATGTTGTTGGGGGTTGTCGAGATCGTTGAGATCGATTTCAACCTGGTTATACTGGCAATTGACATTTCGAAAACAAATGGTCTTTCTTATTGGGATGCACTTATCATTGCTGCGGCACAAAGAGCGAAGTGCAATATCCTCTATTCCGAAGATTTAAATCCGGGCCAAACAATAGCAACGGTTACGGTTAAAAATCCTTTTATAGAATAAAGTCCAACTTATCTACTGCTCATTGCAGGTTTTTTCTGTTAGTTAAACTTGAAAAGTGTACAATTTAAACTTGAAAATTAGTGTCTTCCAAAATCCACTTTTTCGATTTAATTTGGACTTTAAACTTCAGAACTGGACTATATGTATATAGCAGCGTTTCTTCGATATACACCATGCGTTTATTTATACACATCCTTACGATGACCTATCCTCAATACAAGTATAACATTTATTATAATCTGGTTCAAGGTGAATAGATCGAAAATAAAAGTAAAAAAGCTACTTTTTCTTCCCCTGCAGACACCGGTGGTACAAGGGGGATATTGACATTTTGAGGTTTTAGGTGTATAAATGGTTTAGCCTGATACTTTAATGGGCCATGTCAGAAATATAAAAAAACGTGTTTTTGCTCCCCGGTGCAGGCATTCAATCGGGCCTATTTAGATGTGCTTCTGAAATTGTTGGAAGTTGATACAGTAACCAGGACAGATGATGAACTTTTCCCGTTTTTCTTTTCGACACTATGCCTTTACAGCCTGGGGTGTAGTGTGTCTTATGGGAATGTACCTGCTGAAGCAGTATAGCTACCTTCTTTTTCACTCCGCAGCAGAGATGTTCAGTATTGTTATTGTTTGCAGCATTTTTTTGATAGCCTGGAACTCAAGACGGTTTATGGACAATAACTATGTGCTGTTTCTGGGTGTGGCCTACCTTTTTATAGCCGGATTGGATGCACTGCATACCTTTGCTTATAAAGGCATGGGGGTTTTTCCTGATTATGGTTCAAACCTTTCCACCCAGCTGTGGATCACGGCCAGGTACATGGAGGCCTTTTCCCTGTTTCTTGCCCCTTTTTTTATTTACCGCCGGCCCAGGCCCTGGAGCATATTTTTCAGCAACTGTGCAGTAACTGCTCTTTTACTGGGAACAATTTTTTACTGGAAAGTATTCCCTACCTGCTATGTTGAACCTGGCGGCTTGACCCGGTTTAAAATAGCAAGCGAGTATCTAATCTGTGTGATTCTGCTCTCATCGCTGTTTTCTTTATTGAAGAAGAAAAACTCTTTTGACCGAAATGTTCTGAGCATGCTGGCAGCCTCTATTGCTGTTACTGTAGGTTCGGAGTTTCTGTTTACTCTTTATGTGGACGTATATGGAGTTTTCAATTTTGCGGGCCATCTGTTAAAAATTGCATCTTTTTATTTTATCTACAAAGCACTGATCCAAGCCAGCCTGGTAAATCCCTATTCCCTTCTGTTTCGCAAGCTGAAGCAGAGCCAGGAAATGCTGAATAAGAACCGAAAACAGCTTGAAAAAAGGGTGGATGAGCGGACCCGGGAGCTGAGCAGTTCAAACCAGCGCCTCAAACAGGAGATTGCTGAACGAAGGAAGGCCGAGCAGGCGCTCCGGCAGTCCGAAAAAAAGCTCCGCATTCTGTCAGCCAGGGTACTGGAGTTCCAGGAAGAAGAAAGAAAGCGCATTGCCATGGACCTCCATGACAGCACCTGTCAGACCCTGGCCCGGATAAAATACGGTATCCAGGATGTAATCGGAAAAATGGACCACCACAGCACTGCAAAAGAGCACCTTGGTTCTCTTATTCCTATGATTCAGCAGGCGATTGACGGGACCAGAGAGATCATCAAAAATCTTCGTCCGTCCATACTGGACCACCTGGGAATCAGAGCAGCAGTTGAGTCTTTCTGCGAAGAGTTTCAGGAAGTATACTCTCATATTCAGGTTGTCCAGCACATTGATGTTTCAGAAGAGCAGGTCCCTGAGCAGCTGAAGATCGTTATCTACCGGATTATTCAGGAGGCCTTCAGCAACATAGCCAAGTACAGCAGGGCAGATCTGGTTCAGGTGTTCCTGAAAAACATAGACAGCCATTTGGAGCTGCTGATAAAGGACAACGGAGTTGGCTTCAACCCGGACATGGTCTTTACAGCGGTAGACCCGGGAGGAGGAGTTGGACTGGTCAGTATGAGAGAAAGAGCACAGCATGCAGGAGGACATTTTGAAGTCAGCTCATCTCCGGGGAAAGGAGTTACCATTCAGGTAATACTGCCGGCAGGATATCAAGGCACCTGCAGGCAATGAAGCGGCTGGAGACAGCATTGACCGGGTGTCTACCGGCGCATGTACGGCGGTCCAGACGTTTTGTTTAAACCCCTCTGCCCCAAAGGGCCGGGGGCAGCAGTTCTTAGTTACGTTTGTACGAGACTGTGGGTTACTGGGTGTGGATGTGGACTCCCTCATCATCAACCACATACAGCTTGGTCCTGGTCCGGCTGCTGTATGGTTCGCATGTTTCAAGATAGACGGGCCGTCCCCATAAAGAAAAGATGTGCTCCAGGGTCCTGGTGCAGTACTCATGGTTCAGAAACAGTCCTTCAAATACATGGTCAAGGTACAGCTGCAGGCTTCCCTGGTAGTTGCCGTCTGCTACCAGTATTCTGGGAACTCCCCAGTTCATCAGACTCTGCACCAGGGTGCGTTTTACTTTTTCCCATTCGGTTTCCTCCACCACTGTTTCGTAGTAGTTGTCCCTGTCTTTTTCCCGGTACATGTACAGGTTCAGATCATCTATTACCTGTTTGTTTAAAAACTCATCCACAAAAAACCAGTCCATGTGGGTGCGCCGTACCTGAAAGATTTTTTCCAGGCCTTTCATCTCTCCGGTGTCCCATTTTCTTTTTTCCTGCAAATCGGTGCACTCCTGGTATTGTCGCCCGAACCGGCCTGTGTTCCACCGCTGCTCTATACTCGAAAACAAGGCATAGCCCAGCAGATAGGGATTTATCATCCTGGGGTGATGTGCCTTCACCCTGGAGTTATACAGGTTATAGAAGCCGTGCTCCTCAGCAGTCAGAAATTTTTCTTTGAACAGCCTCTGCATGATTTTTTCATGCCAGTAAGTGGCCCATCCTTCATTCATGATCTTGGTCCGTCGATAGGGGATGAAATACTGCGC
>JBMCUI010000255.1:0-3359 GCA_048622675.1 Spirochaetota bacterium
CACTATATCTGTATCAGAAGGCAGCTTTTCCACATCCGGGTTGACAAACCAGAGGTCGCAAACCTGGCTGAGGTGCCTGTTTATGGATGAAACCCTGGTGCCGGCATATCTTCGCGAAGTAACAAACTCCAGACTGACCTGGGGATGAAAAATAAGCAGCTTGATGAGCTCCGAACCTCCGTATCCTGCCCCCCCTATAATGCCTGCCTTGATTTTTTCCTTTTTTGCCCGGCGCATTAATCTTCTACTGTCCTTTAAAATTATTTCCCTGATAAAAGTTTACGGCCGACCCAAAAGCAGCTTCCTGCAACCTTTACCTTGGTCAAAGCTGCCGATTTTAAAATACCAGCTTTAGCACAAACTTTCCCAATTGTTCCTTTTGATAGTAAGCGTTTATTCCTTCAAGCCCCAGCCGGTTATGCACAAAATCCTCTCCTACTATATTATCGGTTACAGGACCCGAGACCAGATGAATGGGCAGTCTGTTTTCTTCCATTATCTGCTTCATTCCCCACGCTCCAACCGGATCAATAGCACACACGATATTGCAGGTAATGGCCTGCCTTATTTCCGAATCATTGAAAAAATTCATCACCCCGTAGTCACCCAGGACCCCGTCTCCCAGCTCCACAATTATCAGCTGGGGGTGGTGAACTGAAAGGTCGTTAACGGCTCCCTTGGCTATTAGAGGGACTTCATTTGAAGCCACGGTGGAGGGAAAACCGTAGTCAAGAAAGGAAAGTGCTGCCACAGCCCCGTGGTCCAGCATGTTCAGTACATCCTTGAGCGCTGAAATACCCGAAACCTTGCAGGCACCAATCCGATAGCCTTTCCAGCACAACTGCTGGATTATATTGGAGGCTACTTCGGTCTTTCCGCTGTTCATCGATGTTCCTGAGACCACCACCAGAGGTGTGTTAGTATGTATCCTGTGGGCAAGCTTTTTCGCATTATCTGCAATATTTACAGGAGCGCCATCCCTCAGGACTGCTCCCAGAACTTCCGCCTGGAGGGGCTGTCCGTATTCTCTGTTGTAGGAAACAGCCTGTCCAATTACTCCGCCCAGGTTCAGGATGTTGAGCACATCCCCCCTGTTGATGTGTGAGGGAATTTTCCCGGCAAATCCCTGGATGGCCCTTCTCTCGCCCAGCACCCCTGCAATTACATCGCCGCGGGAAACCTTGGCCATCCTTCCGCTTGCCAGTTCCAGCCGGTCGTATACCCTTTTCTCCTCCAGAGCCTTTACCACCACTACATTGCCTCTGCGGGCATGTACTTCCTCTGCTACCTGAACTTCTTTTTCCAGGGGGATGTTCACGGTGGAGGAGGCTATTTTGTCCAGGCGTACTTTTTCGAAGACTTTATTACTGTTCATTCCTGAAGCCACTTGTTTTTATTTACCATACTGTATAACTTTGAAGGCACCCCATAGATTCTGCTGAAACCTTCTGCATCCCTGTAGTCCCAAAGTTTCTGGTGCTCACCGTATACTGCCATGTCAGTCCTCATCAGGGAATGGGGGCTCTTTACCCCGCTTACCAGAAACCCCCCATCTGATAGCACCAGTTTTGCTGAACCTGTGACCACCGCCTGGGATGAATCTATCAGTGCCTCAATATCCCTCATCACCGGATCGAAGTACTGGCCCTCATGGAGCATGTCACCGTAGACCTGTCCAAGGTGGTCTTTCCAGAACCTCTGGTGCTTGGAAAGCACCAGTTTTTCCAGCTCCCGGTGAGCACAGATAAGCATAAGGGGAGCAGGAGCCTCGAACACAATTCTTCCTTTTATACCCAGAATAGTATCACCCAGGTGCACTCCTCTACCGATTCCGTACCCGGCACCAACCTGATTGAGATGTGCTACCAGTTCTACCGGTCTTTTCCTTTCTCCGTTTATGGAAACGGGAAGTCCCTGGTTGAAGTCTATTACCAGTTCCTGGGGCTCCTGCGGTATTTCTTCTTTTTTCCCTGTATTCTTAAACACGTGGTCAGGAGGAAACTCCCAGGGGTCGTGGGTCTGTTTTCCACCAATGGTGGTACCCCACAGGCCTTCATTCACAGAATAGTCTCTGGTCTTTTCCTGGACCTGTACTCCTCTTTCACGCAGCCATGAAGCCTCCTCTTTTCTGCTCCATCCCAGACTTCTTATAGGGGCAACTATCTCTCTGTCAGGCAGAAGCACACTGAAAGCCACATCAAACCGTATCTGGTCATTGCCTGCTCCTGTGGAACCATGAGCCACTGCCTGGGCATTCTCCTTTTGTGCTATTTTGCATACCTCAATTGCCTGGGCCACCCTTTCAGCTCCCACTGAAAGAGGATAGGTGTTGCCCCTCAGGGAGTTGGCCTTGATGATATAGGAGATGAAGTCGTTATAAACCCTCTCTCTTCCATCAACAGTATAGTGTTTACTGACCCCAAGGGACCTGGCCCTGTTCCCAATTTCTTCCAGCTCTTCCGGGGCAAACCCTCCGGTGTCCACCGTAACAGAAATGACCTGGCAGTCCAGCTCCTGTTTCAGATATACAGCACAGAAAGTGGTATCCAGACCGCCAGAAAAAGCAAGCACAACCTTTTTCATGGTACTCCCTCATTATTAGCTTAAACCCTGAGCCTGGTGGTTTTAAAGCGCTGATTCCCTCCATAATAAAAATATCCACCTTGCCGGAAGGTGGGTTCAGCGCTCGCATGTGACCGGATCAGTTGGCTCTATGGTTTTGCCGATACTTTATAAAGCTCAGGTTATGGAATAAACATAAAATTATATTACTTTTACAATTAAACCTGTGTCAAGTTATTTAGAAGCCGGGGTACGCCGCCTGCAGGGCGGCTGAGCATCTCAAAGTAACTTCGGCAAAAAAGCAGCCTGTCCCCTTTTTTCTTTTTTATCCAGAACTACATACCTGGTCTTGTTCTTAATATATATAACATGGCCTGGAGGTGATTTCCTGGGCTTCTGAACGAACTTGCAGTAGGTGTACACAACACTTCCTTCCTGTTTCTGCCTCTGTTTGCTGAAATACAGGGCCAGCATACATGCATCCGTGATGTCCTGCTCGGTAAACTCACTGTTTTTATCATACCTGAGCACCACATGGCTCCCCTGGCCTTCCTCCACATGGAACCACATGTCATTTCCTCTGGCCACTCTTCGGAAAAGGTTTTCGTTTTCCTGGCTGTTTCTTCCAACCAGCACCTCTTTACCGGATTTTGTAATAAATTTCAAGTAAGGTGTTTTCCTGGTGGGTTTCTTTGCCGGCTGTTTTTTATGCAGGTAGTAATTCTTTATTTTTGAAGCAAAATCTTTTCCCAGCACCGGAAAATCAATATTCTCAAAAAGCGCATACGGTGAGCTGG
>JBMCUI010000256.1:0-3355 GCA_048622675.1 Spirochaetota bacterium
GCTATATCCTGGTGGATGAATTTCAGGATACCAATCATGCCCAGTATGAACTGGTAAAAAAACTTACACTGCCGGAAGGCAATATTTGTGTAGTAGGAGACGACGATCAGTCAATTTACGGGTTTCGGGGAGCCAGGGTGGAGAATATTCTCAATTTCAGCAGTGATTATAAGAATACCAGGATAATAAGACTGGAGCAGAACTATCGCTCCTATCAGACCATCCTGAGTGCTTCGTCCAGCCTTATTAACCATAATCCGGGCAGGCTGGGCAAGACCCTCTATACCAGAAAAGGAACCGGTGAAAAAATAAAATTCTACCTGGCCCGTTCCGACTACGGGGAAGCAGACTACATAGCTCAGCAAATACGCACTCTGGTTTTCCAGGGCAGATATAACTATTCGGATATAGCTGTATTTTACAGGACCAATGCCCAGTCCAGGGTTTTTGAGTCTGTTTTTTCCAGAAACAGGACCCCCTACACCATAGTGGGAGGTCAAAGGTTCTATGAAAGAGAAGAAGTAAAAGATATGCTTTCATACCTGAGGCTGGCCATAAACCCTATGGACGAAATTTCTCTGGGAAGGATTATTTCCAGGCCTCCCAGAGGAATAGGAAAAAAGAGCGTGCAGGCCCTTATACACAACACCATATCCAGAAACAAGCCCTTCTATGAGCCGGACGGGGGGCTGGATATCTCTTCCACACGCAGTCGGTCTATTAGTGAGTTCTGTGAATTTTTCAAAAACCTGGCGGCAAAACTTGACAATACATATCCTCCACAACTATTACGTTTTATTTATGAAAACTCAGGCTATCTGAAGTGGCTTCAGACCCACAATAAGGATGAAAAAATACGGAACCTGGAAGAGCTGTACAATGCAGTAGAGGAGTTTTCCAGAGCCAACCCTTCTTCGTCAATATCAGATTTTATCGAGGAAGTCAGCCTGGACCAGGGTGCTACTCGGGAAGACTTTCAGGACCACAGTGTTTATCTGATTACCCTTCACAATGCAAAGGGGCTTGAGTTTCCGGTGGTGTTTATAGCAGGGATGGAAGAGGGGGTGTTTCCTCACTTCCTTTCTGAGGAAACACCCCAGGACCTGCAGGAGGAAAGAAGGCTCTGCTATGTGGGAATGACCAGGGCAATGGAAGTGCTCTACCTGACTGCAGCAAGGACAAGAAAACTTTATGGAAGGAATATAGACAGGGATGTTTCCGATTTTGTTGAAGAAATACCTGCCGAGCTTCTGGAGGTTGATGAGGAAAGGGCCCCCCGGTTTGCAGGGTCGGGAAGCTATCTGAAAGGCAGCGGCGGTGCAGGCAGGATGCCGTTCAACAGACATTCTGATAGACAAAAATCATTGACCCCTAGAGAAATAGAGCACCTGGAGATAAACACCAGGGTGGTACATGAGCAGTTCGGGAAAGGAAAGGTGGTTAGTATAGAAAAACAAAAAGGAGTAGCAGTAATCGAATTCGATGACGGAAGTGTTATGAAATTCATGCTTGAATATACACCCATAAAAAAGGAGTAAATTAATAATCCGGAGCGGAGTATGAACATTGACAGTAACACCATTAAATGGATCTGTGACCTGGCAAAACTCAATTTACCCAGTGAGGAAGCAAAAGAAATAGAGTCCCAGCTTACAAAAATCCTGGACTATATGGAAATACTGAATGAGCTGGATTTGGAAGGGGTGGAGCCGGCAGCTCATACTCTGGAGTTTACCAATGTTGACAGGGAAGACCGGGTTGGTAAAAGCTTCAGTGTGGAAACAGTAAAGAAGCTGGCTCCAAGGTGGAAAAACAATCATGTGGAAGTCCCCAGAGTTGTTTAGGGGGATGTACCAGGAGGACGCAATGGGGCTGAATGAATTGACTATAGTGGGGCTGAAACAAAAATTAAAATCAAAAGAAGTAAATGTTTCTGAAATAATCAAGGACCTTAAGCAGGCCATTGACCAGGATAACCATCAATCCGAACCTCTTAATTCCTACCTCTATTTTCATCCACAAAGAATCCAGGAGGAGGCGGAACAGTATATACAGAACCACCCGGATTACCCGGATACCCTTCTGGGTGGTGTGCCTATAGGGGTGAAAGACATATTAAATGTGGAAGGCCAGCCTACCACCTGCGGCTCTAAAATCCTCCAGGGATATATATCTCCCTATGATGCTACTGCAGTGTCGAACATGCGCAGACAGGGGGGAATCCCTGCAGGAAAGCTGAACATGGATGAATTCGGCATGGGCTCTTCCAGCGAACTTTCGGCATTCGGGGTGGTAAGAAATCCTTACGACCGCAGCAGAATACCAGGTGGATCAAGCGGTGGCCCGGCAAGTGCAGTAGCCTGCAATCTTGCTGTTGCAGTGCTCTGTTCGGATACGGGCGGCTCCATACGCCAGCCGGCATCCATGTGCGGTGTGTTCGGTATAAAGCCTACCTACGGAAGGGTTTCCCGCTATGGTCTGGTGGCATATGCTTCCTCTTTCGACCAGCCCGGACCCATTACCAAAACAGTGGCTGACGGGGCTGTTTTGTTGGAGGCAGTATCCGGGAATGACCCCAGGGATTCTACATCTGCTCCACAAAAGGTCCCTCAGTTTTCCCGATATGTGGGCCAGTCTATAAAAGGCCTCAGGGTAGGGGTGCCGGATGAATATTTCGGAGAAGGGCTTCATCCACAGGTGAGAAACCAGGTGGAAAAAGGTATTGAAATATTAAGAGGGGCCGGGGCCAGTATAAAAAAGATAAGTCTGAAATATACCAGGTATGCTGTAGCTACTTACTACATCATCGCCACTGCTGAAGCCTCCTCCAATCTGGCCCGTTACGACGGTATCCGGTACGGGAAAAATGCAGTAAAAACCGACAACTTGGAGGAGCTGTACAGAGAAAACAGGAGCAGGGGGTTTGGAAAAGAGGTTAAGCGGAGAATTCTCCTGGGCACATTTACCCTCTCTTCGGGTTATTACGAGGAGTACTATCTAAAGGCACAGCGAGCCCGCTCTCTTATAAGGGGGGAGTTTTCTGAGGCATTCAGGGATATTGATATTATTGCCACCCCTGTTTCTCCTATCCCTGCATGGGAAATCGGCAAAATGGTTGACAATCCTCTGGAAATGTACCTGGCCGATGCATATACAAACCCCATCAATCTGGTGGGCCTTCCGGCAGCTTCGGTAAATTGCGGAATGACCAGGGATGGCCTTCCGGTAGGCATTCAGTTGGTTGCCGACTATTTTAATGAAAAAGACATTTTCAGGGCTGCCAGCGTTATCGAGGAGGAAGCAAAATGAACTATCAGGCAGTCATAGGGCTGGAGATACACGTGCAGATCAATAC
>JBMCUI010000257.1:0-3351 GCA_048622675.1 Spirochaetota bacterium
GAGCTGGGGTATAGATTGACTATGCCCCGGGAGGCCATTCTGGAGACCCTTACCAGTACAGATAAACACTTAAGTGCAGAAGATATATATATGGTGGTGCATAAGAAACATCCTGCTATAGGACTGACCACCGTGTACAGGACCCTGGATATACTGGTGCAGATGGGTATCATTTTTAAATTTGATTTCGGGGACGGGAGGACCCGTTATGAGCTGAGCGAGCATTTTTCCAAGAAAAAACACCATCATCATCTGATCTGCACCAGGTGCAAAAGGATTGTGGACTACAGTGATTTTCTGGAGGATGAGCTTGAGCTGATCAACAAAACAGAAAAACAGCTTTCCCAAAAATACAATTTCAACATTTTGGGCCATATGATTCAGTTCTACGGGCTTTGTGAAGATTGTAGAAAACAGCGGGACAATACCCGTACACAGATGAACTCTTTTTCCTCCTCAGCAGAAGATTTTTCCAGCAGTTCATCATAATGACTTTGCCTGTAAAGGGAAACACCAAGCATCTCAGGGCATAAGTTTTCCAGCCCGCCTATTTTCAGGATTTGGTATGAGCAATAAAAAATGATCGAGACTATCAAGCATGCTCTTGTTATTACCAGCTTTGTTTTTGTGATGATGCTGGTAATCGAATATCTGAATGTTCTTACCAGAGGTGAATGGCAAAAAAAGCTGACCATATACCGGTGGGGCGAATATGTATTTGCCTCCCTGCTCGGTATTCTTCCCGGCTGCCTGGGCCCTTTTGCTGTTGTTACCATGTATTCCCATGGGATTTTATCCTTTGGAGCAGTGGTAACTACCATGATCGCCACCAGCGGTGATGAAGCATTTGTTATGCTTGCCATGTATCCCGTCAAGGCCATTATTATTTTCTGTATTTTATTTGTACTGGGCATGGCATTTGGCGCTCTGACAGACCTGCTGCTGAAGAAGTACAGGGGAACACAGCTGTTGTTGTGCCAGCAGCTTCAGATCCATCCTGCAGAACAGGGAATTCTCCTCAGCAGAGGCAGCATCATCGATCAATGGCGCAAATGTTCCGCAGCACGGGGGGTGCTGGTAATTGCATTATCCACAATTATCACTTCGGTAGCTCTGGGACAGCTCGGACCCCAGAAATGGAACTGGATAAGGATTACCCTTTTAGCCCTTACCATGGTGGCCCTGTTCATAGTAAGCACCTCATCCGAGCATTTTCTGGAAGAGCACCTGTGGCAGCATGTACTGCTCAAGCATATTCCCAGGGTTTTTGTATGGACCGCCGGTGCTTTGATAACCATTTATGCAGCCCAGGAGTACCTGAGTTTGGATATCAAATCAATCATCCAGAAGGACCAGTGGATGGTCCTGGCTTTGGCGTGCCTGGTGGGTCTTATTCCGGAATCCGGGCCTCATATGGTTTTTGTGACTTTGTACGCACAGGGAGTGATTCCATTCAGCATTCTTCTGGCAAGCTCAATCGTTCAGGACGGTCATGGTATGCTCCCCCTGCTGGCAAACTCCAGGCGGGCGTTTTTAATTATTAAGGGAATAAACTTTTTGGCAGGCGTACTGGTCGGGTCTATACTTATGAGCCTGCCCATATTTACAATGTAACACCCTTGATACAGCTCTTCCGTGCAGACCATTAACTGCATCTGCCCACAAGAATAAAAAATTATCACTGAAATGGGTGCCTTTGTGTTGACATTTAATTATATCGTGTTACTTTATATTATAGAAATAACACACAATAGGTGGGGTAAGTAATGTTAGAAACAAACTACCTGGAAAATCCCAGGGCTGAGATGGAAAAAATGATCAACTCCGGGGATACTAAAGGGCTGCTGAAGCAGGCTGCACAGCTCCACGGCCACTTCTGTCCTTTTTTGTCCATAGGGGTCAGGGCCGGATTTGCAGGGATAAAAACCCTCAATGTAAAAACAAAAGGCATGGAGGATGTGCTGGCCATTCTGGAGACCAACAACTGCTTTTCAGACGGAGTCCAGATGGTAACCGGGTGCAGCTTTGGAAATAACAGCCTGATATACAGGGATTTTGGAAAAACAGCAGCCTCTATAGTTACCAGAGATGGAAACGGAATAAGGATAGCGGTAAAAATGGAGGAAGACTGGCTTGAGAAAAACTACCCCAAGGCTTCCAGGCTTTTTGAAAAAGTAGTGGTAAAAAGACAGGGAAGCGAGGAAGAAAACAAAGAGCTGCAAAAACGGTGGCAGACCATAGCATTTGCAATGCTCGATATTCCCCAGGAAGAAATATTCCAGGTTCAAGATATTCATGCAAACATTCCCCGGTATGCACCCATTATGGAAAGTATCAGGTGCTCCAGATGCGGTGAAATGGTCATGGAGTCAAAGGTTGTGGAGAAAGAAGCACACCCAACGTGCATACCATGCTCTGCAAAAGGATATTATCAGCTGGATGGAGAGGGTATAGCATGCAGCCAGGGGGTGCCATTTGGCCAGGATCAGGAAAAACAGTCTTTTTTCAAACTTCAGCCGGTAGGGTATGTGGAAAGCAGGTTCACCGGACCCGCCCATCATGAGCAGATGCGCCGGGAAGAATCAATCATTCATATCTATCCTCAGTATGAACAAGGGCTTTACCGGATCGAGGAATCTGATTTCCTGAATGTAATTTTCTACTTCCACCGGTCATCCGGTTACTCCCTCAAGGGGAGAAGACACCAGGGAGAAATTAAAGGAGTATTTGCATCCAGGAGTCCCTATCGTCCCTCCCCGGTGGGCCTCAGCAGGGTGAGGCTCCTGCACAGGGAAAAAAACAGGCTCAGAGTAAAGGGACTGGACGCGGTCGATGGAACCCCTGTACTTGACATAAAGCCATACGCTGAACCTTTTGACGGTTGGTCGGTTGAAAATGGAGAATAGTATTAAAAACCCAGAGTATTATCCGGGTATACTTTCGTTTGTATTAATACTTTAAAAAGCTTAACCAGGCTTGAAGCTGAAAAAATTCACTAAAAGCAGACATTCCTGCAGGATGAAGTCTGCTCGGAAACAATACATATCAGGAGGAAAACATAAATGAAGAGCCCGGTCCTTATTTTTCTTATTCTATTCCTTATGGCAATCCCTTCGCTTTTAGTGTTTTCATCAGGCGGTCCTATCCAAACTCCAGAGAGTTTACAAATAAAAGACCTTGCTGGTAGACAGGTGGAAGTGCCCCTTAATGTGGACAGGATAGTATGCGCAGGCCCGGGAGCATTGAGGCTTATCGTTTACCTGGAAGCTGTGGACCGTGTTATCGGCGTAGAAGATGCAGAAAAGAGATGGGGACCTGCAGGAAGGCCCTATGCTCTGGCCCACCCTGGGC
>JBMCUI010000258.1:0-3312 GCA_048622675.1 Spirochaetota bacterium
ACCAACGGCTCAATTTATGTGAGCACATGCGGGTGAATTTATCTGAGCAGTATAGTCCTGTTCATCCCTTTGGTCCAGGCTTTCATTTTCAGGGTTCGGGACCAGTGCGGAGTGGTAATCTCCATCTCCATTACCACATAGCTCGTATCTGCACGGTACAATTTATCAATACGATCTACTACTTCTTCCACTGGAGGCTGTGCCGGTGCATATAATGGAGGAAGCACCAATACAGCAAATAGACCCATTATGTAAAAAATAAAATACCTGCTATTTCTTTTCATCCAAACCTCTCCTTTTCCTGGAGTATTATTGAGCTTCCTGCTTTTTTAAATTAAACTTCAAGTTCTAAAGCAATAGATAATGCATTATTGAGTAAAGTGAGTTTATCTGTGGAGAGCGTACCAATATAATCGGTTAAGGCTCTTTTTGGAATGCTTACAAGCTCATCACAATGAATTGAACAGCTATGTTTCAATCCATTTTCAATTCCTAAGGGAACCTGGGTTGATATCCCTTCATAAGAGCTGTAAATTGGAGCGCAAATCACTGTGGAGAACTTTGAGTCTATGAGGACCTGTCGGCTTACCACAACAAATACTCTGTACTTTTTAGGGTCTTGCTTTAAAGCTTTATACACCCTGTACAGCTCGCCCCGTTTCATATTTCAACCTGATAGGTGAGAACATCTTCAGCTTCTTTGTTTAAACGGGAGGCATTCGTGTTAATGATTCTCAGGTCTTTATTGTTTCTTTTTTCCTTTTTCAGATGGTTTAAGTAATTTCGCAGAGCTTTTTCAATAAAGGCAGACCTGTTACTTTCATTTGCTATGATTTCATCGATCTCACGCAGTATTTCTGTAGAGAGTGTGATTGAGGTTTTATTTTTCATAGTATAAATTATACTATCAAAGTAGTATAAAATCAATGCTACAATTTTGACAGTATCCTGTCTTCAAAATCGTGGGGGTGGGGAGGGCATCCCGGCATGTACCTTCCCCTGTGCTTGTGCCTTCTCATACAGGTGCCAATAGTGATAAGATTGGTATCCCGGACATTCTCAGGAGGTTCCGCAGTCTGTCCATAAACAATGGTATATCCGGAAAGCTTCTGTATATCGTTGTTTTTAATGAGTTTTGCCGCTACTGTTTCCAGGAAATGGCTGCACCCGCTGCATGCACCTTCCTCTATAACTCGAAGACCGTACCGGTCATAGTCGCCCTGTGAAAGAGAAATCCTGTTAAAGGGTCTGCACACTTCAGCCACTTCACAACCCACCACCTCAATATACTGGGGATCTGTACACCCCAGCCCCGCCCGGCCGGCCATCTGGAGGTAGTTGATTTCCTGCGGGTTCATACCCATTACCCTGGCAGCCCCCGCATCCAGAGCCACCGTATCTGTGGATGCCATTACTATGCCCAGGTTGACTGGATCGCCGGACACAGGACCGAAGCCTTCCATACCGATGGTGGCATCCAGAATGGTAAGCTCCGGAAGGGCGATGTGGTTCAAATCCACTATCCCCTGTTCCAGTCCCCATTTATGAAACCGCTTTTTGTCCGTTTCATGGATAATACCTTTCATATTCTTTAGTCCCAGGGTTGCAGGCACTGCATCGTGGGTTTTCATGACCGGAAAGTTTACAACTACATTGCTTTCCAGAAAGCATTTCGGAACCCGAAGCCGTTTGAACAGTCTTGCACAGGGATTAACCACCCAGGCGGACTCCCCGTTTTTGAAGTCCACCAGTTCCACACCCTGATTCTGCATCTCGGCAACACCGCTGGAGGCAAAAGCCTCTTTTGTGTCATGCCCCACTGCAGCTCCCTCTGCAACTACTACCCGTTTTGCCCCTGCTTCTTTTACCAGGCGTACAGTGGCATGAATAACCGCAGGGTTGGTAATGGCCCCCGTTTGGTAGGTTTTTTCCTGAAATAGATTCGGCTTCAGCAGCACCGTATCACCCGCAGTGACAATGCTCTCCATGCCCCTATACGGTCAACAGCCTCTCTTACCGCAGGCGGAACACTTTTGTCCCAGTCATTGCTTTCACACTTCACAATTGATACTATGGGTTCACGCATAGCTGCCTCCTTCCTTTAAAATAAAAGGGGACAGGCTACTTTTTTGGGAAAGTTACTTGGTGATGCCCATCCGCCCCCCGGAGATGCCCCCGGCTATTAAGTAACTTCAAAGTTATTTTGTTATTCTCAGCCGCCCCATCGGGCGTCGTACCCCGGCTTTTAACTAACTCCAGGAAAATCTGTACGGTGCTACTACAACGCCTCCGGCATTATACAAAGGCTAACAAGGGCCTTCCCTCCTTTAACCATAGTCATTTACACCAAGGGTTTCAACCCGATATTCAACTGTAAATAGAATAAAGGTCTTTCCAAAAATATCAATAGAATATATATACTTTCATCAAAGCACGTATGTTCAATTGACCAATAATTATGCCTGAAAACCATAAGATTTATCAGGTACGGCAGTAAGCCCGGAGGCAAGCTCAACAAAAAGTTTTATGCCCCGGAGAAAAGAAAGAGTGAAGATGAAAAAATTACTTTTAGTATGTGTGGTAGTGGGATTTTTCGGACTTATTGGGTGGCGGCTCTATACCAATATCCAGAAGTCGGATGGTCCCGGCCACATGCACTTTTCACAGCAGGTAGCTGTTGAAGCTGCCCCTGTGAGCAAAGCCACCATATGGGAAAGCGGAAACTATTCCGGCACCCTTCTTCCGGGCTCTCACTTTATTGTTGCTCCAAAGGTTGGCGGCAGAATGGAAAAACTCTACGTGGACATCGGCGACCAGGTTAAAAGCGGCCAGCTGATCGCAGTACTGGAAAGCGAGGAGTACACCCAGCAGGTTGAGCAGGCCAGAGCGGAGCTGCAGGTAGCATATGCCTCTGTTGAAGAGGCCCGTAATGCTGTTGATGTTTAGGAATGGAAATACCTTAGCTAACGAAAGAACTTTAGAAATAATTTAAATCAACGTAATTTTATTGTAATTCTCTATCACCCAGTGAGGGTGATAGAGTAGTTGTTATTTCAGCCCTCTTCAGGCTCAACGAAATGTTTTCACTATGTATATATCTTCTGAGGCCGTCTGTAAGTGCCTACACCGGGATGTTCACCTTTGACTTGATGTCAGCATGGGCTATGGCCTCAGCCACAAACTCCTCCATCTTATCCGTGGACTCGCTGAACTGCCTGGCAGTGGCTGCAGTGGACGGATGGGTGTTGAACTGCGGCGGCTCCAGCCCGTAGGGATCGTACGCCTCCCTGAAGTACTGAAACTTGTTCAGCT
>JBMCUI010000259.1:0-3306 GCA_048622675.1 Spirochaetota bacterium
GTATTGAAAAATCTGTACAAAAAGTCGGGATAAATAAGGTTTAACCAACAAAGTAAAAATAACCACATGAAGGATTCTTAAAAAACGGAACCACAAACACTGAAAAATACGCCGGCAAAAGCCCGGAGAAGCGATTCTTTTATACTCATCTACCCCATCCTATTCCTGGCTGTATTTTTTTACTTTCCGATGCTGTCAATTTTTGCAGAGGGGCTGACAGATGAGAAAGGCGGTTTCAGCCTGCACTATGTGCTGAGCATTCTCACTGACAAATATTACCTCCGGATTATCCTGTTCACCATCGAGCAGGCGGTCCTCAGTACCGCTGCTTCCATACTGCTGGGGCTTCCCGGAGCTTACTTAATGGCCAGGTATGACTTCAGGGGGAAGAGCATAGTAAAGGCCGTCACCACTGTTCCCTTTGTTTTGCCTTCCATAATTGTGGTGCTGGGGTTTGTTATATTTTTCGGGAACAACGGCACCCTGAACCGTGTTCTCATGGAAGCCTTCAACCTTGAGAACCCTCCCCTTAAAATCCTCTATTCCCTGAAGGCCATTATTCTGGCCCATACTTTTTATAATTTTCCATTGTGTATAAGAATGGTCTCCGCAGTATGGGCCAGAGTCAACCCCAACATGGAAAAGGCGGCACAGAGTCTGGGTGCCAGAGGGCTCAAACTGCTGCGGCACGTGACCCTGCCCCAGATTATGCCCGGCATCCTCACCAGTGCTTCGCTGATATTCATATTCTGCTTTACCAGCTTTGCTGTAATCCTGGTGCTGGGAGGAGGACCGAAATACAGCACAGTTGAAGTGGAGGTATACAGACTGGCCAAAGTTACCCTCAACCTCAAGGAAGGCAGCGCTCTGGCCATTGTGGAGTCAATTTTCTCTGTAATGTTCATGTACCTGTACATCAAGCTCCAGCAGAAAATGAGCTTTGCAGAAGAGGTCAAACTGGAGTACGAACGAAAAAAGCTTTCCACCCTTTTTCGCACTCCCTATGGATTTCTGGCAGCATTATACCTGGTAGTGGTGTTTGTGCTGATTATAGCTCCTATGCTGGCTTCCATACGGTTTTCTCTTCTAAAGCGTTCGGGATGGGGAGGGGAGCTTTTTTATACCCTGGAGTGGTATAAAAAGGTCCTTTTTGAATACCAGGTGGGCTCCCTGGGTATATCCTACCTGGATGTAATTAAAAACAGCCTGTTTTTTGGACTCACTACAGTAGGGTTTTCACTTCCCCTGGGCATTACCATTGCCTACTTTACCACCAGGAAAGGTTCCCAGAGATACGGGTTTTTTGAGTCATTGATGATGCTCCCCCTGGGGGTTTCTTCCATTGTAATGGGTCTGGGATACATAAAAGCATACCAGCAGCTTCCCTGGGATATAACCGGTAAATGGTACGCCATCGCCTTTGCCCATACTATCATTGCCTATCCCTTTGTGATACGGTCTACCACTGCGGTGTTCCGAAAGATAAACCCCAGGTACATCCAGGCAGCAATGAGTCTGGGCGCCAATCGGGTGCGGACCTTCCTCCGGGTAGAGCTTCCCCTGATACGGTCTGGAATAATAGCAGGGGCCACCTTTGCGTTTGCCATATCCATAGGAGAAATAAATGCCACCATAATGCTGTACAACCCCAGGCTGATCACCATGCCCATTGCCATATACCGCCTCATTTCTTCGTATAATTATTTTGCTGCTGCTGCCCTGGGGTCCATATTGATGTTTGTATGTTTTGTGGTTTTTTTTATTATAGATAAACTTGGTTTTGAGGTTGCATGAATGAGCCGGGATGCAAAAACCGGTGTTATACATGAGAGCAAATAAGTTTTGAGGTTGCGTGAATGAGTCTTGAAGTAAAAAACGTAATAAAAACCTATCATGATTTTAAGATAGACCTGGCTTTTTCTGTGGAAAAAGGAAAGCTTCTTACTCTTCTTGGCCCATCCGGCTGCGGCAAGACCACCACCCTGCATATTATAGCAGGGTTCATCACCCCGGACAGCGGCCAGATAATAATTAACAGCCGTGCAGTAAACCACCTCCCCCCTTATGCCAGAAACACCGGGCTGGTTTTTCAGGAATACTCACTTTTTCCCAACATGAATGTATATCACAACATCGCCTTCGGGCTCAAGATGCACAACTGGTCCAAAAAGGCCGCCAGAAAAAGGGTAGAGGAGCTTCTTGATCTGGTACATCTTCCAGGTTACGAAAAACGAACTGTCACCAACCTGTCCGGCGGTGAGCAGCAGCGCATCGCTCTGGCCAGGGCCCTGGCGCCAAATCCTCAGCTGCTTCTTCTGGATGAACCGCTTTCGGCCCTTGATGCCCGGCTGAGGAAAACCCTCAGGGGTGAGGTGAAACGGATCCAGAGGGAGCTGGGTATTACCACAGTGTATGTAACCCATGACCAGGAGGAAGCGTTAGCCATTTCAGATAAAATTGCGGTAATGAAAGATGGAACTATCGAACAGACAGGTACTTCCTTCGAGGTATATAACAGGCCCGGCACCGAGTTTGTAGCAAAGTTCGTGGGTATAAGCAATATGATTAAGGCCAGAGTAAAAAAAGTTAACTCGGGGGGTGCAGTTGCAGAAAATCCTCTGGGAAAGTTTGTGGTCCGGTACCAGGATGGTCTGGAAAAGGACAGCGAAATACTCATCATGGTCCGCCCGGAAAAAATAAGACTGAAAAAAAGCTGCCAGGAGTCCAATTGCCTTGAAGCAGTAGTGAAAAACTGCGAGTATCTTGGAGACAGCACCCTCCTGGAGCTTCGCTCAGGGGAGCATACCTTTACTGCAAAGATAGACGGACCTGTTGCCTGCAGAACAGAACAGAGAGTTGCCATAGGATTTTCACCAGATGACTGCTGGGTTCTTGCAAATAAGTAAACACCAACCTGCTTTTTGCCTTGCTTCGGCTGATGCTGATGAGCTTCTTCTTCGGTCTAATCCGGCCTCATTTCTGCTCTGAGGCAATTTTTACTCTACTCCAGCCCATCCTGCAGGACCTACTTTTCACTTTACTTTGGCCTGCTTTTATGATACTTTTTTTATGGAAACCGGTACGGGATGTGGCGCAGTTTGGTAGCGCACATGGTTTGGGACCATGGGGCCGTGAGTTCAAATCTCACCATCCCGAAACAGCGTATTTACATGCGTCTGTAGCTCAGCCGGATAGAGCAGCAGCCTTCTAAGTTGCCGGTCGCAGGTTCGAGTCCTGCCAGACGCGAACACGGTGAGCGTAGTTCAATCGGTAGAGCGCAAGATTGTGGATCTTGTTGTTGTGGGT
>JBMCUI010000260.1:0-3280 GCA_048622675.1 Spirochaetota bacterium
TCACATTCCATAGCCAGTGCTCTGTCGGGGTTTTTGCTTGCTGCTTTTTGAAGGCCTGGCTTATTTATATCCGTAAAAACTGTGGTTGCCCCTTCTCTGCACAGGGCCCCGGCTATGGCAGCTCCCACCCCACTGACTGCTCCTGGAACCAGGGCAATTTTATTTTGTAGTCCGAGTTCCATTACCCATCTCCTTGTGTGTAATTAACCACAGGTTTATTTCAAATATTTACAAAAAATAAAAACTAAAAAGCGGTAGCCTAAAAATATGTAATTGCCCATCAATATCAATTATGATAATATTTATTCAATAATCGGCTTAGACTGTCGAATATTTAAAAAAGAACCATAGGCAGGGAAAAGTGAAGATAATTATAAGTCTGTTTGTATTATTTATAATTATTGTAGCAATAATTATTAGATACAGGGGTGAAAAAGGGGGGTTCCCATGGTTTGAGTTTTATTCAAGGGGAAGGAAAGAAGGGTTCAGCTTTAAAGAAATAGGATTTTTAAGAAGAATAGCTGTCCAGAACAGGCTGTCGAGACCCCAGTCTATATTCTGGTCAACCAGACAGATGGACAGATGCCTTCGTCCTGCTATTCAAAATATTAATGCAGATGAGGAGACTGCACTGGAACAAAAACAGGCCCTGATTAACAAGCTGCTGCGGTTGAGGAAAAAAGCGGAGTTTAACCTTCCCAAATACCACAAAAGAATAAGGGAAACTACCGCCCTCCTGCCCCGTCAAAAACTGGTAATAAAGGACAGTACCTATGGAACTTTTTTAAGCTGGGTGGTCGAAGTTCATAGAAAATACCTGGTAGTAAGTTATCCCACAGGGCATAAAGGCTCCCAGTCGCTGAACTGGAAGGGCAGAAAAATAGGAATATATTTCTGGCGCCAGGATGATGCAGGGTATTTCTTTGATACCAGGGTACTGGAACAGATAACCCAGGAGGAATATCCGCTTTTATATCTGGCCCACTCCACTAATCTGAAAAGGGCCCAGAAAAGAAAAAGTGTAAGGGTGGAGACCAATCTGTATACCAAGTTTTATCCGGTTATTTCATCCAACATCCAGGGAGTGAACAAGCTGTTTATTTCCAAAAAAAGTCGATCTGGAAAAATTATCGATCTATCTGAGACAGGCTGCTGTATGATAGCCGGGAAAATGTTAAACAATAATGATCGGGTAAAACTTGATTTTTTCCTCACAGATGAAAAGCGGATTGTTGCACTGGGAGTGATTGTAAATATCTCCAGAACAAAAGATGAGCGAGTTAAGAAGTACCATATCATGTTTGCAAAAATAGGCACCAGTTCCCGAAACAATATACTCCTGTATGTTTACAACATTTTTGGAGAAAGAACTGAGGAAGAAAAATCCCCCCGGGCTGCTTCGGTAAGGTCAAAGTAGAATATGCTTCCGGCAAAACTGCTGTCCCTCATTTTTTCAGTTATTCCTGACTCTCTGGTAATGTATGCTGCTGTGGTCCTCTCCCCAATTTTTTATAACATTATTGTTCGAAAAAATCGTCTGGGCTTGAGAGTGGCAAAAATCATTCCCAAGGTTTTTAAAAAGCGGGAGGTATCCTGGCAGCAGCATATAATCCGACAGAACTCAGTTCACTTGATGAAGCTGGCCGGTGAAATATTGAAGGCGCATTACAAAAAAGACTGGTGGCTGAATAAAAAATGTTACATAGCTGAAGGTAGGCACTATTTGGACGAACTTTTCCACTCTGGTCAGGGATTTGTAATCATGACCTGCCATCTGGGTAACTGGGAATATGCTGCTGCCTATCTGGCCATGAAATACCAGAGGCTTCATGCACCTGTTTTTGTGGAGGATTCACCGGGAAACAGGGCTTTGAACTGGATCAGACTGGGGCACAGGGTGGAACTCATGGAGGCCAGCACTGAGCCCAGGGTATCGGCCGGGACCCTGAGAAAAATACTGGAGCTTTTACAGAAGGGGGAGATTGTTTATCTAGTGGCAGACCAGGAAGCCCTGGGAGGCAGCTATCAGGGGGTTTTTTTCGGCAAGGAGCTGGTGCTGTTTGGAGGACCATTCATAATAGGCAGGAAAACAGGCAGGCCTCTTCTTCCTATGTACAGCCTCAGGGATGAGAAAAACAGGATCGCCCTTCATTTTGAAGAGCCGATGTACCTTCCTGGTGAAGACCTGCAGAGGGATATACGTAAAGTTGTGGATTTTTTTGAAAGAAATATCTCCCGGCACCCGGACCAGTACATATGGTCCCAGGAAAGGTGGTAACATGGGGTTATTTGAGTTTGGAGCTTCACCTCCCATGAGAGATCTCGGTACCTGTTCGATGGAATTCCCGCTTCTATTTTCCCTGTAGTAAGAGGATAGTTATGTGCCGGGTGTTTTATTGGTGGTATTGATGTACTGGTAAATATCCTCTGCTATCGCCGATATGCTTCCCCTTCCAGACATCCTTTTTTTCCCATTTTGTTCAATTTTTTTCAATAAGCTCCTGTCCCTGATTACCTTGCAAATTTCCCGGACGATTATTTCCGGCTGAGGCGGGAATACAAATAGGGAAGGTCCCAGCAGTTTTTTCTGGGCTAGAAGAAATTTTTTGGTTATCTGGGGCCCTTTTCCCCAAAAACTGAAAATCGGCTTTCCCAGTCCTGCAGCCTGTTCATTTCCTGTACCGGAGAGCCCGATCACTGCACAAGCCTCATTAATAATGTTCCCGAAGAGGGATTGCGAAATAATAATCTCAATTTTGTCACCATCTTTAATGGTATATGCGGTATAGGATTGCCGGTCGGAACAAGGTGGTAATTCCTGGAGATTAAAAGAGTGAATAATTCTGCTCAAGGAAAGGTTGGGTGAAAGCGCTACAGCAAATAAAAGGTTTTTGTTTTCTTTGTTAAGGAGTTTAATCACCTCAAATATAATATTCAAATTATGGTATGCTTCGTTTTTGCTTCCCGGCAAAATACCTATTACCTCCCTGTCAGGAGGAAAAATATTTTTCGGATGGATTTTAAAGCAATCCATCATGGGATTGCCGGGAGATTCTACATTATTGAAACCTTTCTGCTGGAGGTACTTTTTTGTTTTCTGGTCTCGTACAAATATTAAACCGGCAAAACGCTTCAGCCACATCCGCTCGGGCAGGCTGTAATGCTGTTTGAATGGTTTGATGCTGTCATACCATTCGGTTTGCTGGACCCCTACAAATATTTTTCTCTGTCTGGGGTGTGAGGTAAAAATACTGGTAAATAAAAGAAGATAGGTATCCCC
>JBMCUI010000261.1:0-3277 GCA_048622675.1 Spirochaetota bacterium
GCTTCAAACAGAGCATGACCGCTCTGATAGTTAATATTTCCACCAGGAGCAATTCCTATGCCTCCCACCTGTGCCGCCAGGGCATCGGATATATAGTCACCGTTCAGGTTGGTGGTGGCAATGACATCAAACTCACCGGGCCGGGTGAGGACCTGCTGAAAGCATATGTCAGCAATAACGTCCTTGATAACGATCTTTCCGGAGGCTTCCTGCTTGTTTTTCAGACTGTGGTACTTCTCCAGGGTGATCACCTGCTGGGGGTACGTTTCTTCTGCCAGCTGATAACCCCATTTTCTGAAAGCTCCTTCGGTAAACTTTTGAATATTTCCCTTGTGAACCAGGGTAACACTGTTTCTTTGATATTTGAGGGCATACTGGATGGCTGCATCAACAAGCCTCCTGGTTCTGGCTATACTCACCGGTTTTATTCCCACACCTGAATCCATGGGAATATCCCATCCCAGGGTATCTCTAAAAAATTGTATCAGCCTCCCAGCCTCTTCTGAGCCCTGTTCCACCTCATAGCCGGCATACACGTCTTCTGTATTTTCCCTGAACACCACCATGTCCACCAGCTCCGGCCGTTTCACCGGGGTAGGCACCCCTTTAAAATGCCTTACCGGCCTCAGGCACACATACAGGTCCAGTTTCTGTCTCAGTGCCACGTTTAAACTCCTGTAGCCTCCTCCTACCGGAGTGGTGAGGGGGCCCTTAATTCCCACCCTGTATTCCCTGAGAATATCCTCAGTTTCCTTGGGGAGCCACCCGCCTGTTTCATTAAAGGCTTTTTCACCTGCCAGCACCTCGAACCAGCAGATCTTCCTGGATTGAGAGTATGCTCTGGACACCGCAGCATCAAATACCCTCTGCGCCGCAGCCCATATATCCGGTCCAATTCCATCTCCCACAATGAAAGGAATATTAACCCGGTCAGGAACAACCATTCTGCCGTCTTCCATGGTTATTTTTTCACCCACCAACTGACACCTCCCCGAGTATAGTAATTAAAAGGCAACTTAAATCTTCGTAAATCTACAGCTTTCCTGAGCGTATTATCCCTACCAGCAGCCACAGGCCCATCACTGCTGCAGTAAAAAAACCTCCATACCCGAGTATGGGATAACCAGCAATGGTGGGCCCTACTTGGGCCTGCACCAGGATGGAAGAAGAAAGAAGGAGCGCAGCAATTATCACCGAAAATGAAATTCTGTTCCCTGTTCTGTCCAGCTCGCTTACCGCTCTGTCCAGGTTTTCATGGTATATGGGCACCCGAAGTTTCCCAAAAATCATCCTTTTCAGACTGGAGCTCAGATCCACAGGAACAGTCCTTACAAAGTAGTCCAGATCTTCAAGGATATACAGTAAACTTTTCAAATAACGCTGAGGACTGTAGTTGCGCAGAAACCACTTTCTTACATGAGGCCGGGCAGAATCCGTTATGTTAAACTCCGGATAGAGCATTCTGCCCACTCCGTCTACCTGCAGGAGGGTCTTGAATATGAGAAAGTATTCCCCCGGAAACTGGATCCTGTATTTCCTGGTGACCCAGAATACAGCATGAATGGTAGAGGAGACATTGATACTGGACAAGGTAGTATTCTGAGTAGAATCTATCAGGTCATACAGGTCGATTTTCAATTTTCTGAGATTAACCTGCTCTCCTATAAAATCGTAGCGGCGTAGATAGCGAACTATCCTGTCCACATCTCTCTCAACCAGTCCCAGCAGAATGTTTCCAATCACCTCTGCGTCTCTCTGGTCAAGATAACCGGTAATACCAAAATCAATGTGGGCAAGCACATTTTCCGGTAAAATAAAAATGTTGCCGGGGTGGGGATCAGCGTGGAAAAATCCAAACTCAAAGATCTCCTTCAATGCCATCCTTGCCCCATTTTCTGCAATTTTCTTTCTGTCAAGGCCCTGTTCATCTATTTTTTTCTCATCGTTAATCTTCACCCCCTGGATATACTCCATTACCATTACCCGGCCGGTAGTATATTCCATATAAATATCGGGGATATGCACATACTCTTCGGATTTGAAAAATTGTGAAAACCTCTGAATATTATGAGCTTCCTTCAACAGGTTTAATTCATTCATCAGAATATCGGAAAACTCCTGGACTACCTGGAGGGGATTGTAGGCCCTTATCTCGGGTATATAATGCACTGCCAGCCTGGCCAGATGCTGAATAATACTCAAATCGGTCTCCACTATTTTCCTGGTTTCCGGCTTCAGCACCTTTACTGCGACCTCCTCACCGCTGCTTTTTAATACTGCTCTGTGCACCTGGGCTATCGACCCACTGGCCACAGGCTCAGGGTCAATGGATTTGAAAACCTGGTCAAGTTCAAACCCGTATTCCTCCTGGATCACCTGTTGTATCTTTGGAAAATCTATCACAGGGGTCCTGTCCTGGAGCTTTTCCAGCTCCCTGGCATAATGGGAGGGGATTATGTCAGGACGCAGACTCAATATCTGGCCCATCTTTACAAAGGTGGGCCCGAGCTCCTCTGCCGCCATTCTTACCCTCTGGGGAGCCCCTATCCCTTTCAGGCTTTTCTCCTGTTTAATATCAAACACTTTTGCCGGCACCACTCCCAGGCCGGCTCTTATTCTGAAAAGAAATGCTGAAAACCCATATTTACCCACAATGGTAACGATCTTCACCAGACGTGCAATGTTGCGGTAATTTCTACTCAGCCTGAAAATATTCATCCTGCAATTTGCCTTCCTCAGAAAAGAATTACTACTAAATATAATCAGGAAACAGAGCTAATCAAACCAATCTTTTAGGGGCTGGACATTGATTTTATGTACTTGATAGGGAATTAAAGCTGGAGAGGGAGTACAGAAAATTATTGCCGGAGGCCGGACTTGAACCGGCACGGAGCTGTTAACTCCGAGGGATTTTAAGTCCCTTGTGTCTGCCCATTCCACCACTCCGGCAGTGCATATAATATGTATAAAAATGAGGCGGCAGTCGGATTCGAACCGACGAATAGCGGTTTTGCAGACCGCCGCCTTAGTCCACTTGGCTATGCCGCCTTACCAGTCTTAGAATAGTAAGTATGGGTTGTTTTGTCAACAGTAATTTATCCTTACAGGTAAAACCTTTCTTCCAAACCCTTTTATAAGCCAGTATAACTCTTCGGTGCTTCTGCTGCAGCTAAATAGTTTATTATTTATGTTATCAAAACTACTGCATTTTACTATTTTTAAAAAGCACCTGCTGCCTATTACAGCAGAAAAACTCTGAACAGTAACAATATAACTC
>JBMCUI010000262.1:0-3264 GCA_048622675.1 Spirochaetota bacterium
GCATCAAGAAGTCACCTTTCGAAGTTGCTTTAAATGTTGATTGTACATTTACCCTGAGGATACCATTTATGCCAAAACGAAGTCTTTTGAGTCCTTTAAAAGCCGGCAGATTTCTTTTCAAGAAGCCGAAAACATTGAGATACCCATTTGAGCTTAAAGAGCCTTCTGCCAGGTACAGGGGCTTTCATCTCAACGACTGGGATGCCTGCACCGGATGTGGAAACTGTGCTGATATATGCCCCAATGAAGCGATAACCATGGTAGAAATACCGGATATAGAACCAGAACCCGGCGAAAAGAACGAGAGGCCCCAGCTTGATTATGGAAGGTGCTGCTTCTGTGGCTTGTGTGTGGATATCTGTCCTCCCGGCTGTTTGAGGCTCTCCAGGGACTATTTTCACATCCACTTTGATACAGATACCTTTGTTTTCTTGCCCAAAGACGAAAAAACAGAAAAAGAAAAATTTCTCCCTGAAGGACAGTATTCTGTGCTGAAGGCAAGCCTTTCTCACCGCAAACAGGACTACGAAGGATTTTCACCTGACCTCGACTACGCCTTATTCGAGCCACAGCGTGTTCCCATGCCGGAAGTTGCACCTGATGAGAGAAAGGTTTCTTTTATAGAGCAGGTCATAGGGTACAGCAGAGAGGATGCCATGAAAGAAGCTTCCCGTTGTCTGGAGTGCCAGCTGTGCGAAGATGCCTGCCCGGCGCATCTCAAAATTTCTGATTACATCAGTGCCATTTATGAAGACAAGCCAGAAGAATCATTAAGAAAAATATTCGAAGACAATCCCATCCCTTCCATCTGTGGAAGGATTTGCATGAAGCACTGTGAAGATGCCTGCTCGTTAAGCCTCAGGGGTGAAGCACTGGCGGTACGATGGCTTAAACGGTACGTTGCAGATACTATCAAAGAATACAAAACCACCCTGGAGATGAAACCGGCCCGGCCCACCGGTAAGAAGATTGCTGTCATTGGCGCAGGGCCGAGCGGCCTGTCTGTGGCCTATTTCCTTACGTTAAAAGGTCACAAAGTAGTGGTATTTGATGATTTACCGGGAGGGGGAGGTATGATGCGCACAGGGCCTCCCCTGTACAGGCTGCCTGTAGCAAGCATAGACAAAGATGTCAACCATATTGCTTCCCTGGGAGTAGCATTCAGGTTCGATACCAGAGTGGGAAAAGACGTCATGTTTGAAGACCTTCTGAAGGAGTACCATGCTGTGTATTTGGGTACAGGAACAACGGTAAGCCGCTCCACCAGGGTTGCGCACTCAGAAAAGTGCGTTCTGGCTCTTGATTTCCTGAAAGAGAACAAAATTGGTAAAGGCAGCAAAGTGGGCAGAAATATCATAGTAATAGGAGGCGGTAATGTAGCTATGGATGTAGCCAGGCTGGCCATAAGGCTGCAGCACATGCAGTATCCTGACCAGAAGGTAGTTACCAAGACGGTTTCCCTGGAAGACTGGGATGAGTTGCCGGCAACCCAGGAAGAAATTGAAGAGGCTAAAGAAGAAGGGATACAGTTCAACCCTGCCTGGGGCCCGAAAGAAGTGGTACTGGATGATAAAGGTAATGTAAAAGGGCTTCAATGTATGAAAGTGAAATCAGTTTTTGATGAACAGGGAAGATTTTCTCCGTCATTTTATGAGGATAACCAGATGCTCCTGGAAGGAGATATGGTAATTGAGGCAATCGGACAGGGTCCTGATTTCTCATTTATTCCTGAAGAGCTCTTCAAAGGCCTTGAGTTTACCGAAAGAAAAAAAGTGAAAGTAGATGAAAACGGGATGACTTCCATACCCAGAGTATTTGCTGGAGGGGATATAGTTAATGTGAACTTGGATGCAGTAACAGCAATAGCTGATGCAAAAACTGCGTCGGAAGGAATAGACAGGCTTTTATCAGGTGGTTAAAGACCTCTGGCACACGCCAGGCTGCACATCATTTAGGTTATGTCTTACTTTTAATGCTATGCTTCTCAATTTTTAAGAACCACTGTCCCTGTTTTATTTCTTTATTTGTTTTAAGTATATTTATTCGGGTTTTAAATATGGGCCCATCCAGAACGAAGGTATGGTATTCACCGTTCTCACCACACATATGCAGGCCAAATTTATCCCTGAGGGAGTGGAGCTTTTTTATGGACTCTCTGTTTATTTCTTCTCCCAGCCATTCCCAACCAGGATGCCCTTCTCTCGCACTCACCACCACCATTTTGAATCCCTCTTCCACCAGCTCGCTCAGGATTTCATCAGGCCTGCTGCCCCATAGGGGAAGCACAGGTATAAAACCAATGTCTCTGCAGATTTTTTCTATCCAGTCTTTATGGGGCTTCAGGTCAATTTCACCAAACACCATGCCCTGAATACCTTCTTCTTTGAGCTCATTCATTGTATTCTTTAATGTCTGCTCGTAGTTTATCCAGGTGGTCCTTTTCTGGATAATTGGTATGCCCATGGCACTGGACTGAGTCCTTAACAACTCGGAGCTTAAGCCATGGGTCATAGAAGCTTTTGCATCGAGGGTGATAAAGTTTATAAGGCAGGAGACTTTATAGCCTGCCTGCATGGCCCGGTGGCAGGCCAGGGAACTGTCTTTGCCCCCTGCCCATGATATTGCAACAGTATCCATAGTTATTCCTTTATACCCGTACATATAACCGGCCCTTGTTTGGAGACAAGTTCAACCCCGATATTTGAAAAGCCGGTTTTTTCCAACATAGCCTCTATTTTTCCAGGAGTGTAGTACCTTTCTCCCCACAGTTTATCTGCTCTGGTGTCTTTTATAAAATCAACTATAACTGCTTTTCCTTTATTCTTCAATACTCTGTAGGCCTCATGTAAAGCCTCTAAGGGCAGACGAAATTCGTGTAAAGAATATACACTGGTTACTGCATCAAAACTTCCGTCCTGGAAAGAGTTTAAATCGGCAGCATCTGCTTTCAGGCACTTAACTTTATTTTTAATTTTTTTCTCCTCAGTGTTTTGAGAAATATCAGGAAATTCCCAGCCACGGAGATCGATGCCAGTAACCTGTGCATCGTTGAGCTGCCCGGCCAGAAAAAGCACCAACTTACAACTGCCGCATCCGATGTCTAAAATATTTTTATTGTTCTCAATCTCTTTTAAAATTATTCTGAATATTCTGTCCTCGAGAGAGTCATAAAAATTGCTCATTCAATATCCCGTTAAAGCTGTCTTCAAAAATTACCATTCTGTACGATCTTCCTGTTTTATCCATAAGCATACCTACGAAGGC
>JBMCUI010000263.1:0-3264 GCA_048622675.1 Spirochaetota bacterium
GGCTTACTGGTGGATTCGGTTTCGGTGCATTTTTTCTGACCCCAAAATTGATTGGCGATATACCAAACAGATTGTCTTTCCAACAGTTTAAGAGGTTGTATGCAGTCCAGGGTTTTCCTCCGCTCTATAAGCGCAAGGCGGGGATACAGTTTCTGAGTAGGTATAAAAGTCTGGGAGGGACCAGGGGGTTGATAAAAAAATCACAGCAGTTATACGATGTGCTGGATAAGAGGGTTTTCAGCCTGGTCGACGGGCTGGTGTATATGAAGTCAAACCAGCAGCTTGAGCACTGTTATTCCCGGGTCCGCCGCGACCTTTTAACCAGAGGGATATTTTTCCCCCTCTGCTTCACAGAGCCATTGTATATATCATATTCACATCCTTCCGAGATTCTGGACAGGTGCGCTGGAGTAATAAATGGGGTGTTCAGAGATATATCATAGAGATGCAACAGGCTTTTCTATACATACTTTCTGGACTCAAGTGACTGTCCCCAATCAATGATTGGCAAACGTATGTGAACCAGGACATCCTTTAATGAAGCTGACTTAACCAAAAATGCTCAGTCGGAACAGCTGCTTGCAATTAGGAATTGAAATTGGCTGTGTTGTATGATATAAAAAAACATGCGTACTTTGTATCTGTTAGAATACACAAGCCGGTCTGAATACAATGAACACCTGCGAGATCATAATAAACAAGCGTGATGGCAAGGCGCATTCAGAACAGGAGCTCGATTATCTCATAAGCGGATTTACCCGGGGGACCATACCCGATTACCAGGTTTCAGCCTGGCTGATGGCCTGCTTTTTGAACGGACTGAATGAAGAAGAAACTTATTTTCTCACCAGAGCAATAATCAACTCCGGCAGTCCTTTCAATTTACATTTTATAAAAAAACCAAAGGTGGATAAACACTCCACCGGTGGAGTGGGAGACAAGGTGTCTCTGGTTCTTGCGCCGGCTGCAGCATCATGTGGTGTTGCAGTGCCCATGACCAGCGGCAGGGGGCTTGGACATACCGGAGGAACACTGGACAAGCTGGAATCCATACCAGGATACAATGTAAACCTGAATCAGGAACAGTTCATTTCCATACTGGAAAAGGTAGGGTTTGTGATGGCAGGCCAGACCCCTAATCTTGCTCCAGCAGATAGAAAACTTTACCAGTTGAGGGATGTTTCAGGTACAGTGGAAAGTATTCCCTTGATAACTTCCAGCATCCTGGGCAAGAAAGCCGCAGAAGGAGCAGAGGGTGTGGTTATAGACGTAAAGTTCGGCAGCGGAGCCTTTATGGAGACAAAAGCTATGGCCAAAAAATTGGCAACATGGCTTTTCCATACAGCAGATAAGCTGGAAATAAAACTGGTATGCGTTCTGTCCAGTATGGACCAGCCTTTGGGGATGGCTGTGGGAAACTCCCTTGAAGTGGCCGAGGCTCTGGAGTGTATGAAAGGGAACGGGCCTGAGGATGTAAAAGAACTGACTGGTGTACTGGGAGGATATATGCTTCGGGCATCCGGGATAGCCTGCAGTATGGAGGAGGGGAAAGAGAAGATTCTTCAGGAATTGGACAGCGGAGGTGCTTTCGGGAGGTTTGTTCAGTCTGTGGAAGCCCAGGGAGGGGATATAGCTGTAATTAAGGACACCAGCAAACTCCCACAAGCAGAAAATAGCAGGGAAGTTTTATCCGGGAATACAGGGTATGTACATTCAATTAATACCCGGGATATCGGCACAGCGTGTGTTTATCTGGGAGGAGGAAGGTTTACAGCTGAAGAGAGTATTGACCATGCTGCAGGCCTGCTGGTTAACAAGAAAATAGGTGATTCTGTAAAAAAAGGCGAAAGTATAGCAACCCTGAAGTATAACAAACAGCAGGGTGTATGTGAGGCAGTGAAGATGATAAAGAGTGCCTATTATATAAAAGACCATCATCCTGAACCTTTTCAACTTGTTCATGAAGTTATACAGTAGGAGAAAAACCTATGCCAGATTTTGTTGATGAGCTTATAAATAATTCCCCCCAATGGATATTCAAAGAAATAGACCAGAACATGGTAGAAGAATTCTCTATAAAAACAGGCTGCAGTAAACTGGTAAGCAAGATACTTTTACTGAGGGGCATAGCCACAGAACAGGACTTCAAGAGCTACCTGCACTCCGACATATTTTTCCTGAATAATCCATTCAGGTTCAGGGATATGGTGGATGCTATATCCAGGCTGAAAAGGGCTGTGAGGAACAGGGAAAAGATATTTATTTTTGGAGACAGGGATGTCGATGGGGTGCTGTCTACGGCGATGCTCCTTAACATGCTGAAGAGGTTCGATATCAATGCTTTTTGGAAAGTTCCTGAGGGTGAATGTGGGTATGGACTGGAAATGAAAGATATCGACTTTGCCAGGGAAAAAAATGTCAAACTGATCATAACAGTAGATACCGGGATATCCAGTGCAAAGGAAATCGAGCACGCCACATCATGCGGCATTGATACCATAATTATCGACCACCATATTCAGCCCCAGGACCTGCCCCGGGCTCAGGCGATTCTCAATCCTAAAATGGAGCACGAAACGTACCCTTTCGAGCATCTTTCGGGAGGAGGGGTGGTTTTAAAATTTATCCATGCTTTTATTTTTTCCCATACTAAAAATTACAACCGGGTGTTTATTCCGGTGGTTCCGGATGGTGAAAAAATTAAGGGAGCAAAGGTTGTAAATGGCCTGGTCACGGAATTCCTGGAAATAGAAGAAGGCCTTCACTATCCTGTAGACAGAAACTCTCTGGTGGTAAAGGACCTGCATATCCGCCTGCCGGAGTATTTCAATTCCTGGCTGCGAGAGAACATGATAAAGCAGGTTTGTATTATGAGCTCTGATAGTTACAATTCTCTGCAGGAGTTTGCAGACCTGTTTATCAGGCTTTTCAATAGAAAGCAGAAAAAGAGCATGGATTTTATCCGCTCATTTATTGATCTGGCTGCGATATCAACTGTTGCCGATATTATGCCCCTGAAGGGGGAGAACAGAATAATAGTAAAGGAAGGACTGAGGCAGATAAGAAAAACGGTAAATACAGGATTGAAGGTGCTGCTGAATTATTGTGATCTGCCTGAAAGAGAGCTTACTTCCAGGGATATTGCCTGGAATGTTTCACCGGTGATCAACTCTGCTGGAAGAATGGGAGAAGCAGAGGTTGCAGTAAAACTGTTTACCTCTGAAGACACCCTGGAAGCCAGCGAACTATGCAGGCGGCTTCAGG
>JBMCUI010000264.1:0-3259 GCA_048622675.1 Spirochaetota bacterium
CAGCAATGTAGTGGAATACCATGGGGATTGTCGAACTCTGGTATGCCTGAAATGCAGAAAAAAACACCCGGTGTCGGAAGAACTGATTAAAAACCAGCCCCCGGTCTGTAACTGCGGAGGAGTACTGAAACCAAACTTTATATTTTTTGGTGAACCAATTCCTGTCCATGTTCAGGAACAGGTTGAAAATACCATTGAGCAGACAGATGCTATGCTGGTGGTGGGGACCACCGGCGAGGTATTTCCTGCTTCACTTATTCCCCTGCATGCAAAGGAAAGGGGAGCCAGAATAATTGAAGTCAATACCAAACCATCCAACTATACCGGTGAGATTACCGATGTTTTCCTCCAGGGAAAAGCTTCAGAAGTTTTGCCCCAAATAGAAGATCAGCTTGCATAAGTACTACACTATTTGCCTCTCAGATGGAACCCCACTCCCCGGTATTATTCACCCGGTACAGGAGGTTCATCACCCGCTGGATATACGCAGCCTCTTCCAGCGAAGGTGATGCACGTTGACCTTCATATACACATCTCACAAAATTGTACTGGCTGGCAATATGGCCTCGCAGCCACCCAATGCCAAACCGCGGTCCGGGAAACTTCGATGGAGAGCGCTCATCCTTGTTGAGGGTCTCAATGGCCTTGTATCCCCTGTTTCCCCCCACGGGACCGGTTTTGTCCCTTGTATCGTAAACATAGACAAAATTCGGATTCATCAGGCTGAACTTTACCGCTCCTTCTGTTCCATACAGCTCCAGGTCCAGATCATCGTTGCTGCCAGCTATAATCTTTGATGTTTCAATGGTACCAAAAGCGCTGTTTTTCATCCTGGCGTTGACCAGTGCATGGTCATCTGCTTCAACTTTTACCATCTCTCCCTTTTCATCCGGTCTTTCAGGATACAGAATACAGCTCTGCATACTCATTTTTTCGTACTCACCCAGGTAATAATAGACCAGGTCGAGCACATGGGAGCCCATATCGTACAGCACTCCTCCTCCAGACCGGGAGATGTCCTGCCTCCATCCCCTGGACTTTTTGGGGTTGAGATTGCTGGAGTGGTAGTAGCTGGCCCTGAAGGAAATGGGTTTTCCCAGAAACCCCTCATCCAGAAGCATCTTTATTTTTTGTGCGGCCGGATAAAACCGGTTGTGAAAACCCACCTGGTGCACCACCCCTGCACTCCCGGCATGGTCCACAATGTCGGCTGCCTCTTCATCGGTGATGCACAGGGGCTTGTCTGCATAGACATGCTTGCCTGCGTTCAGACTGTCTACAATCTGGCGGTGGTGAACATTATTGGGAGTGCATACATCTATGATGTCAATATCGCTCCGCTCCAGCAGATCGGTGTAGTTGCTGGTGGCAAACTCAAACCCGAAGTCTTCCTTCAGCTTCTGGGCCTTGCTCAGAGTCCGGTTGCAGATTCCCACCAGTTTTATTTTGAAAGGCAGCTCCCCGTAAAACAGGGGCAGGTTCACATAGTTGTAGGTATGGGTCTTGCCCATGAACCCAGCCCCAATGATTCCCACACCAAGGGTTTTCATATGTACTCCTCATTAATGATTATTAAAAAAACAAAACACCACCGCCTGCAGGTTTAATTACTTTATAAATACCGACCGCACTTTCCTTTTGAATGACGCTCTATTTTTAAATGCCCAGCTGGCCGGTAAGAGATACCATAAATGAACCCGAGGTGTTTACAGTTTCAGTAAGAATATAGGATGCTTTAAGCTTCAGAGTGGTAGAAACAGTCTCCTCAAGACTTTTTCCCAGCAGGTTTAAAAAGAATCCCACTCCACCGGATACATTGGGTGCAGCACCGCCTCCACCGACGTACACATCAACTCCCATGGGTTTCTGCTCTCCAATAAAGTAGGACAGCTTTAAAAGACTGTAATCAAGGGAGGTAGCCCCATCACCGTCAATCAGGGTAAACCCTCCTACCACATTGTTTCCTACCGGAAGGTTGATGGCAAAGTACTGTGCAGGTGCTATATCCCCTGCGTCTACATTGTAAACAAAACTACTTCCTATTTCCATTCCCATAATACTGAGGTCAGCAGATTCAGCGGCTTCGGGTTTCTGGGAAAAGCCGAAGATCACAAACATCCCCAGTACCAAAACGACTGTCACCGTCATAATCTTTTTCATTTCCATTCTCTTTCCCTCCTTGAATGATTTTTTATACTCCATATTAACTTCCTGCAAATCGGCTCTATCTCCTGTAATTATAATTCAAAGACCACCGCCAATCAAGTATTACATTTATTACATTTCTGGTAATTCTTTATCCACCCTCTTTAACGACACCAGGAGAGACAGAAAAGGTAATCTCCACATCGCGGCGACAGCAGGGTCCAGGTCTTTGAATACACCAGGAGAGAGGGAAAGTTGTTAAGAGAGTACTTCCGCCTCAATCACTTCAACTCCTTTCTCTTCCAGCCTTCCAGCATAGCCGGGGCTTATCCCTGAATCTGTAATAATGGTATGTATCCTGGAAATATCAGCATACTTTACAAAAGACTTCCTTCCGAACTTGGAGCTGTCGGTAACCACAATTACTTTGTCAGCAATACAAACCATTATCTCCTCTATATGGGAGATATTCAAATCTGAGGTGTAAAATCCCTCTTCCACCATTACCCCGTCACAGCCCATAAACAATTTGTGGGCATGAAACCCCTGCAGGTTTTTTTCGGTCAGGGGACCAATCAGGTCCGGTATCTCTCTTCTCAAAAACCCGCCGAATATCAATACCTCAATATTCGAATTGTAAAGCACTCCGGCTGCAGCAAGAGAGGTGGTAGCTACTGTCAAAACTACTTCCCTTTTTACCAGCTCCCTGGCTATATAAAGAGTAGTGGTCCCGGTATCCAGAATAATTTTCTCCCCCGGTCTTATAAGCTCAACTGCTTTTTTTGCAATGGCTTTCTTTTCATCAACATGCCGGCTTTCTCTCTGAGAGTAACTGGAATCAAAAAACAGTCTCCTTCTTGCTGCAATTCCTCCCTGGACCTTGTCAGCATAGCCCATGCTCTCCAGCAGAGCAAAATCCCTTCTTACCGTCATCTCCGAAACATTAAACTTTCTTTTTATTTCTTCAACAGACACCCTGCTGTTTTTTTCCAAAAGTTCGAGTAATTGCGACTGGCGTATATTCATAAATACTTAAACCTTTCAATTATTATATGATAATATATCATGCCGGTAATTTTTTCAATTTGCCGTAAATTTTTGTTGATTTATACCA
>JBMCUI010000265.1:0-3257 GCA_048622675.1 Spirochaetota bacterium
GTGTGAACCGTCTTTTTGAGCCTACCTCCGGAAAGGTGTTCTTCACTATCAACGGAAAACAGGTTGAAGTAACGGCGCTGAGGAAACAGGAGTTGAGAGAGCTGAGGAAAAACGTGGTAAGCATGGTCTTCCAGTCATTTGCCCTTTTCCCCTACCGCACGGTTCTTTCCAACATAACTTTCGGTATGGAGGTGCAGAAAAAAGATAAATCCCTCCGATACCAGAATGCCAGAGAAATACTCAGCATGGTTGGACTGTCCGAGCGGGAGAACTCCTACCCCTCCCAGCTGTCGGGTGGAATGCAGCAGCGGGTAGGCCTGGCCAGGGCCCTGGCAACAGAGGCCCAGATTCTGTTGATGGATGAGCCCTTCAGCGCACTGGACCCCTTGATAAGGGTAAGAATGCAGGACGAGCTGCTGAAACTGCAGAACAAACTGAGAAAGACCATACTGTTTGTAACCCACGACCTGGACGAGGCCCTTAAACTGGGCGAGCATATAGCAATTATGGAAGAAGGAAAAATAGTGCAGATGGGCCGACCCGAGCATATAATCCTCAATCCCAGAACCGAATACGTGGCGAACTTTGTTCAAAACGCAGATCCTTCGGGGGTGGTAACAGCCCGGACTATTGTAGAGAACATTCCTGAATGTTCTCTACCCTTAAAAAATATTCAGAAAAAAAAGGCTGAAAACCACTGTATAATCGACAGGGAGAGGCAGATCGTGCTCTGTATGGATGAGAAAATGTCGCCCACAAGGGCCCTGAGATCAAATGAGGAGCTGCCTGTTAAAACCATACACAAGGGCAAGTTTCCCAGTTCAACTGAGAGCCGGGAAGAATACCTGCCTGCCATAACATCCGAGGTAGTGCTCAGGGATATTATTTCCATAATGATGAACGCCAACCTGCCTCTGGTGCTGGTGCTGTCCAAAAAGGGAGCTGTTAAAGGAGTTATCAGTGAAAAACCCCTTTTTCAAACTATTCTGAAAAAAATACAAACCTCCAAACAGGGTAGTGCAAATGAAAAAAACCACTATAATTAGCATCAGCCTGATTACGATACTGCTGTTCAGCATATCCGTACCTGCTTTCTGTCAGGAAAAGGGCCTGGCCTTATGGGACGAAATCTCCCCCAAAAGTAAAATCCCCCTGCATGTATGGATCAGTGATGGGGTAGACTGGCTGGCCATCAATCTTGCCGGTTTCTTTGATTTTATTACAGATGTGATAAATATAATAAACACAGGTTTTTATTCCTTCTTCTCATTTTTTCCCACAATAAAACTGGGCACATCATTCCCTATTTTTATTCCCTTGCTGGCATTTGTTCTTGCCGGGACTTCTTACCTGCTGGCAGGCTGGAAGGTGAGTGTTTTTACCTTTTTATCGCTGTTTTTGCTGTTTGAGCTGGGGCTGTGGCAGCAGACTATTCAAACGTTGTCTCTTACCCTCACTGCAGCCTTTATCTCCCTGGTGCTGGGCATTCCCCTGGGCATCTGGGCTGGCAAGTCAGACCCTGTAGAGGGAGGGATAAGACCGGTGCTGGACTTTATGCAGACCATGCCGGTATTTGTCTACCTTATACCTGCTGTTATGTTTTTCGGCATCGGGGTGGCCCCCGGTGTGGTGGCAACTATAATATTTGCCATTCCTCCGGCGGTAAGGCTTACCTCATTGGGGATAAGAGAAATACCGGTAGAAGTGGTAGAGGCAGGGGAAAGCTTCGGGTGCAATGCTTTTGAGCTATTGTGGAAAGTGGAGCTGCCCATGGCCAGGGTATCCATAATGGCAGGGGTAAACCAGACCATAATGCTTTCCCTGTCCATGGTGGTAATTGCCGCCCTGATCGGTGCAGGGGGACTGGGAGGCGAAGTGGTAAAAGGAATCCAGAGAATGATGGTGGGAAGGGGGATTGTAGCAGGCATTGCAGTGGTGTTTGTGGCAATTATTCTGGACCGGATGACCAGATATATCGGTCAAACCCGCAAAGGAGGGAGGTGAGAGCAGGATTTTTACTTATATACTGCAGCAAATAATACATTAAAAGGAGGAGGATAGTATGCAGTTACAAAAATCATTTTTAAAGAAGTTCTTTGTAGGTGCTTTGCTCATTTTATTGGTGGTCGGTTTTTCTGCAGGAGCAGTTTTTGCACAGCAAAAAACCATAAAAATAGGCTGGGTGGCCTGGGCGGAAACTGAACCTGTGGCACAGCTTTTAAGGGTGGTGTTTGAGGACTTGGGCTACGATGTAGAGCTCATTTTGAGCGACATCGGAGTAGTGTATACCAGTGTAGCCCGGGGCGAGCTGGACATAGGCCTTGAAGGATGGCTTCCTGTTACCCATGAAGCCTACTGGGAGAAGTTTACCACCCAGATCATAGCTCTGCCCATGTATGAGAATGCCAGGTTGGGATGGGCTGTTCCGGACTACATTCCCGAAGATGTGCTTTCTTCGGTAACCGACATGGACAAATCTGAAGTAAAGAGAAAACTCCAGAACAGAATCGTAGGTATTGACCCTGGCGCAGGACTGATGCAGCACTCGGAGCTGATGATTGAGGAATACCCGGCACTGAAAGGCTACAACCTGGTTCCGGGAAGCGATGCTGCAATGATGGGAGCTCTGAAGCGGGCCATTCAGAGAAAAGAGTGGATTGTAGTAACCAGCTGGACTCCCCATGTAATGTGGGCAGCTTTTTCTGAAAAGAGAGGCGGACCGGGGCTCCGCTACCTGGAGGAACCAAAGAAGATTCTGGGAGGAGAAGAATACGTATCTGTTCTGGTCGGGAGAAAATTCTACGAAGAGCTTCCTCCTGATATTACCGGGTTTTTGAGCAGGATGTGGTTTGACATCTCCGAGATAAACGACCTGATGTTCCAGGTGGAGCAGGGACTTTCACCCGCAGAAGCAGCTGAGAAGTACATCAGGAACAATCCAGATAAGATGCAGTACTGGAAAACAGGAGAAATGTAGCCAGTATTCCCTTTTTCAGGAAGAGCTTAACTTTTTGCTTATCGGGTTTTTGTTAAAACAGAAATAATACCCTCACCCGGATGTGGGTGGGGGTATTTCCAATAATTTCTAAATAGTGATAATTCACTTGACAAGGAGTGCATGCTTTGGTAATGTCATATATTAGAAATATGATAAAAACCTATAACCTTCGCGAAAACCACCATGCAAAAAGAACGGGATAATTATCCCCTGGTAAGAATGGAAAATATCCACAAGCGATTTGACGGAGTGGTTGCTC
>JBMCUI010000266.1:0-3244 GCA_048622675.1 Spirochaetota bacterium
GTGTCTACCAGTGATTCACCCTTTTTTACCGAGGTATACTCCGAACCGGCAAATCCGATGACATCCCCGCCGAAGTGTTTCATTGCCGACTCGAAAGAGAGTCTGGTCCTGGTGCTGGGTTCGAAAAAGAGAGTGGAAAGTACCTTTCCCTTTAAACACCCGGTGTGCATACCATTTTTTATCTCCCTGGAGGTATCAATTATTTTAGAAAAATATTCTTTTTGCATATCCCTGATGGAAACAATACTTTTTCCTTTAAAATCCATACTTTTCTCCCACCTTTACCCGATATTTCTTGACCCTGGCTTTACCAGGGGCAGACCCTGCTTACAAAAAGGACACTCCTGGGGCCTGTAAATGGGCACATCCATTTTGAGGCAGAAATAATAGGGCAGACCAGGATCAAACCTGCCTCCGGAGCGGTTTACCAGGGAAGCAGATGAATCAACCACCCCTCCATGTTTTTGCACTACTCCTGCAACCTCCTGCACAGAGCCTCCTGTAGTAATTACATCTTCTACAATCAGCACCCTTTCGTTCCGGGCAATGTTGAACCCCCGTCTCAGTTTCATTGCTCCATTTTCTCTTTCCAGATAAACAGCCCTCTTGCCCATAAGCCTGGCCACTTCATAGGAAACTATTATCCCTCCTACTGCAGGGGCCGCCACTGTATCGATTTTCGAACCCTTGAAATGCTCTGCAATATCCTGCATGAACTCCACAGCCATGTATGGGTGTGAAAGAAGAAGTGCACACTGAATATACTTGCCAGAGTGGTTACCTGAGGTCAGCAGAAAATGCCCCTCTAGTAGAGCCCCCGATTTTTTGAGCAGTGCTACAGCTTTTTGTTGATCCATTTCTTATACTCATCTAAAATGTACTGCCTTGCGGAGTTGCGGACTATTCGATAGATCTTCACCACCATGTCAAACCAGGCCTGTCAGGCCAAAAAAAAGCTTTCTCCCTAACAGGAAGGAGAAAGCTCCCCGGTACTGAACGGCCTTTAAAAATTTCTTTTTGCATCTCATTTGGCAAAAAATTATATAGAAAAAGCCCTTGAGCGTCAAGAAAATTTGTGGCTTTCTTCCTGAACCACCTCCTCCAGGCAGCAGACTCATGAGGATTGTTATTTATGAATTCCGGGGGGGCAGGTTCCTGTTGATGGTTATTCATAAAAAATACTCTCCAGCTCAAAGCCCTTCCAGCAAAAACAATAGCAGTGCCTGGGCTGTATACAATCTATTTTCAGCCTGCTTTAGTATTACTGACTTATCACAGTTTATTGCAAACTCGTCTATTTCATAACCTGGATGTACCGGCATATCGTGCATTACATAGACATCGTAATTGGAAATGAGGTTTTTGTTTACCTGATATGGAAGCAGTGTATCTATTCTTTTCTGCTTTTCTTCCTGATAGTGTATGCTGTTGAATTTTTCCATGTTAATCCATGCATCTGTATATATAAACTCCGCCCGTTCTGCTGCATATTCCAGATCAAGGGTGCTTTCAAACCCCTCCCATCCTGAAGCATCAAGGCATACCGATGCAGAAAAAGTGTCCTTTACCGGAGTTGCAAAAATCAAACCCAGGCCAAGCTTTTTGCATGCATAAAACAGGGAGTTTGCAACATTATTCTGCACCCCCACATATGCTACACAGGTATCCAAAGATTTTTTTATTTGCCATATAGTCATAAGGTCTGCCAGTACCTGGGTGGGATGAAAACTATCGCAGCACCCATTTATCACCGGAATATCTGCCCATCGGGCCAGCTCCACCAGGTCTGTATTTTTTATCAGCCGGGCCATCAAACACTGGGCCATTTTTGATATACACAGGCTTTCATACCGAATAGGAGAAATACTAAAATTACTCCTGTCCCAATCCAGAACTACAGTGTGCCCACCGAGCCTTTTCATCCCTGCTTCGAAAGCAATCCGGGTCCTGGTGGAGGTTTTCTGGAAAAGCAAAAGCAGAGTTCTGCCTTCAAGGCTATGGGCATAGGTTTCTGGATGTTGGGCTATGTTGGCTGCAGTATTGATGATTTTTTTTATTTCTTCTGCTGAAAGCTCATCAATAGAGATCAGATGTTTGTCCATATCGGGCTACCGGGAGTATTTACCCATTAATTCACCCTGTGCCAGGATGTGGCCTTCCATGGCCTTCAGTAATTGCTTTTTGGTCAAACCTGGTCCCTCATCGATCATGGTATCAAGAGCATATACTTTGAAAAAGTAACGATGGGTACCGCCTGGAGGGCAGGGACCTCCATATCCGTATTTTTTAAAGTCATTTCTGCCCTGAACAGCACCGTTTTCCAGCTTTTCCGCTTTGGGCACATCTTCCGGCAGGGATGTCACATCAGCAGGAATATTATAGATTACCCAGTGTACCCACGTGCCCACAGGTGCATCCGGGTCATCAGAAATAATTGCATAGCTTCTGGTATTGTCCGGCCCTCCGGACCAGCTGAGCGGCGGAGAAATATCTTTTCCATCGCATGTGTATTTTACAGGAATTTTTCCACCTTCAGAAAAAGACTGGCTGGTTACTTTTAAATCCATTTTATCTCCCTCCTTGTTTCCAGAGTATAGTACCATACTGGTGGCTGCGAAAATGACCACAGCCACAAACAGGAGTTTACTTTTCACAGTTTTCCTCCCTTTTCATATGGTGGTTTTAGTAATTATACGCAGACCTTCCCTCCCCATTTATGAGTTGCTGGAAGGATATTTTAATAAAAATATAATCCAGGATTGGAAGGAGGTTAACCACTAATGCCGCATTTGCTTTCGGGAATCATAATTTTTTATCTTCTGTTTAACTTTTTTCTCGGCTTCCTGGTATATTTCCTGTATCATGGGGTCAAAAAAATTATACACCCTTGATTCAAAAGGCCTGTCCAGATTATTGACAAACCTTTTTTTAAAATCATTCAGGTCTTTTCCATAGATGTGATAGGAATCGGCATGCCAGTTCATTCTGCCCAGCTCCACTTTCTTTTTTGTAATGGCTTTTATTTTCTCAGCAATTACTTCTCTATTAAAGTGCACTACCCCGAACATATTCATAAAGCTTGCTCCCCAGGCATCGTTGCTTCTAAAGCGGACATTGCAGTTGAGATGCCATGTACCTTCTTCATCTTCCAGGATCCGGTAAAACAACGACTGCAGGCAGGGTGGATCATAGCAGTCAAGGTCAACATTGGGCATCCAGGTAATAATCTGGGCCTGCCTGGTGT
>JBMCUI010000267.1:0-3230 GCA_048622675.1 Spirochaetota bacterium
GGGTTGGGGTGGCTCTGCTGGAAAAAGAAGAAGACGTTTCCTTCGGGGTATCCAAGGGGAACTCCGGGGTAGTCCATGCTGGATTCCATCACTCCCCTTCCACCCTGAAAGCAGCTCTGGAAGTCAAGGGCAGCATGATGTTTGATGCCCTGCAGGGGGAGCTGCATTTTCCTTTTAAGAGATGCGGGGTAGTGGTGGCGGGGTTTTCTGTTGAAGAAATGGGCAGTGTGGAGGGTTTGTACCAGCAGGGGGTTCAAAACGGCTCGGTGGGGGTTGAGCTGTGCAGCAGAGAACGGATACTGGAGCTGGTGGGGTCATTGAACCCGGACGTAGTGGGGGGGCTTTACGCACCTGCAGGAGGCATTGTAGAGCCCTATCGGTTTGTTTTCAGTGTGGTTGAATCAGCAGTAAAGAACGGAGTGGATGTTATAACCGGCTTTGAGGTGGCAGCAAAGGAGTATAACCAGGGGGTGTACACTGTAATTTCCAGTGATGAAAGAAAGCTCAGGGCCAGGTATGTGATCAATGCTGCCGGGTTGCATGCCGACCGGATATCGGGGGTTTTCGGAGCAGAAAGATATAAGATAACTCCCAGGAAAGGAGAATACTTTATCATTGATAGGAACGCTTCGTATATTCCGTCACGGGTAGTATTTCCTGCACCTGCAGAGCATACCAAAGGGATACTGGTAATTCCCACTGTTGAGGGAACGGCACTAATAGGACCGACTGCTCAGGAGGTTGATGATAAGGAGGATGCAGCCACCTCTTCGGAGAACTTCGAAAAAATATTCTACTTTGCCCGGAGGCTGGTTCCTGAAATATCGGAAAAGGACATAATCAATTCTTTCTCAGGCCTGAGGCCTGTGGTTCGGGATGAGGACTTCATCATAGAAATTTCGCAAAAAGCTCCTAACTTTATAAACGTAGGTGGCATCCAGTCTCCGGGGCTGACCGCTTCTCCAGCCATAGCAGAGTTTGTGAAGAATCTTTTAAAAAAAGCAGGGTGCAGGCTCGCAGAGAGGCCTGATTATGATCCCCTTATCCAGGAGCCGGAGAGGGTGAGGAATGCCTGGCCTTCATATGTAGATAATCTGATTAAAAAAGACCGGAGATACGGGAGGGTGGTTTGCCGGTGTGAGAATGTTTCAGAGGCAGAGGTGGTGGAAGCTATAAAAAAAGGACATCACACCCTGGATGGGATCAAGTTTTACACCAGAGCTCAGATGGGAAGATGCCAGGGAGGCTTCTGTACCTATAAGATTATTAAAATTATTCAGAGGGAGACAGGGCTTTCGTTTACAGAAATCACCAAGAGGGGTAAAAACAGTCAGGTGCTGAAAGCCCCCATCAAGATTGGTGGTTGATCTGAATTAGGCTGTTACCTACTGAGGAGTGGACAAATACTATGGTTGAAGAAACCTATCATGCTGTAGTAATAGGCGGTGGTGCTGCCGGTCTTGCTGCAGCCGATGCTATTGCCGGTTGTGGATACAGGGTGGCTATCGTTGAAAGGGAAGAAATGCTGGGTGGGGTGCTGAACCAGTGCATCCACAATGGGTTCGGCCTTCACTATTTCAAACAGGAGCTGACCGGACCGGAGTACTCATGGCGATTTTTAAAAAAGGTGCTGCCCAGGGAGAACATAGATATTTTCTGCAGTACTACTGTAGTTGACATACTGAAGAATGATAAGAAAAAGACTGTGTTATGCTATTCCCACTCAGGAGTGATGAGAGTGTACACCAGGGTGGTGGTGCTGGCGATGGGCTGCAGGGAAAGGAACAGGGGTAATATAGGGATACCCGGCACCCGACCGGCTGGTGTTTTTACAGCAGGGCTTGCCCAGAGGCTGGTGAATATAGAAGGATATGTGCCGGGAAAACAGGTGGTCATAGTAGGCTCCGGGGATATAGGTCTGATAATGGCCAGAAGAATGAAATGGGTGGGAGCAGAAGTCAAAGGAGTTGTTGAGATAAGGTCCTATCCCTCCGGGCTTACCAGAAACATTGTTCAGTGCCTGAATGACTTCAGCATCCCCCTTTATCTGTCGCACCAGGTTACCATGATCTATGGAAAGGACAGGGTGGAGGCGGTGGATGTTACCCCTTTAGAAAAAGGGATTTTACAGCATCATAAAACGTTTCGAATCACCTGTGACACACTGCTTCTCTCAGTGGGTCTGATACCCGAAAATGAGCTTTCCAGGAAGTGCAAGATAGCCATACATCCTGAGACAGGAGGCCCGATTGTTGGTGCGGACATGATGAGTTCCATGGAGGGGGTTTTTGCCTGCGGGAACGTAGTGCATGTGCATGACCTGGTTGATTATGTCACCGAAGAATCCGAAAGGACGGCCGGATTTGCGGTACAGTATATGGAAGGCAGGCGTGTAGAAGAACAGTATCCGGTGAGGCCCTGTGCCAATGTCCGCTATGTGGTGCCCAGCAGGTATACTCCAGCAATGCGCAATCGCTTGTATTTCCGGCCCCTGGTAGTCAAAAATAATGCAAAGCTGGAGGTGGTAATGGGGGGTAAAAAGGTGCTTTCAAAAAGACTTTTACATGTTCAGCCTTCAGAGGTGATATCGGTAGACCTGAAGAAGCAAAAGTTGGGTACTATGGATAAAGCAAAGAATAAAGAACTTGCAATTAGTATACAATAGCTCGCTCTGGTCATGAAAATGAAAAAACAGATGGTATGTATTTCCTGCCCTGTAGGATGCCGGCTGAGTGTGGAATACGATAAGAACGATCCTGCAGAGCATAAAATAAAAGTCTCCGGCAACAAATGCACCAGGGGGAAGGTATATGCCACAGAAGAGATGCTCTCACCCACCCGCATGGTCACTGCCACTGTGCATATACGCTCTAAAATACAGAACAGGCTTCCGGTAAAGACATCAGGGGCTATACAGAAAGAGTACATTTATGAATTACTGCACACGCTTTATAACATAAGCGTTTCACCACCCGTAAGAATGGGCCAAAAAATTATACAGGACTTTAATCATACCGGCATTGATGTGATAGCAACCTTTGAATTAAAAGAATGAAGTTAAACCTTCATCCTGGCAGTCAGCAATAATTGTGTTGATTTTTAATAAAATATTTGTTATTAAAAGCATGAAATATTTAATTTATTACAGCGAAACAAACACCTGAGCTTATCAAAATTATGTTAAAAAGAAAGGGATTGTATGAAACTGTCAAGAAGAAGCAGTATAGCAC
>JBMCUI010000268.1:0-3222 GCA_048622675.1 Spirochaetota bacterium
TAGTTGAATTTTACAAAAGGTTGCAAGAATCTCAACGAGTTGAAATTCTCTTTGTTCTAAAAGCAGCAAGCCCAGGAATATTGTTAAAAGAAGCTTTGACATGAAGGTTCTTGGCTGAAACAACTGGAGTTTCAAAGCTTTTCTCTCAGACAACTCAATTATACGAGAAAAATCAAATAAAAAAGCAATTTATGGTTGAAAAAACGCCCATCTGATATTACAATATTGTTCACCGGTTGAACAAAATTACGAGACGCGCTGTATGGTGGAGCACTCCTATAAAATAATAACCGTAATAGAAAAACACCCCGAGTACACCCAGAGAAAAATAGCCCAGGAGCTGGGCTACTCCCTGGGCAAGGTAAACTACATAATAGCCTCTCTTGCAGACAAAGGCCTTATCAAATGGCAGCGGTTTATGAAAAGCAAACACAAGGCTGGCTACCGGTACATACTCACCCCCCGGGGAATCAAGGCAAAGTACAATATCACCAGGGCCTTCATCAAAAAGAAAATGAAGGAGTACGACATCATTGCCAGAGAAATAGAAGAAGCAAGAAAATCAATACAGGCTGAGGAGGCCTGAAGTGACAGACCACCTGATCGAGCCGCACGGAGGCAGGCTGGTCAACCTGCTGGTTGACCAGGAGCGTGCAGAAGAGATAAAACAGGCTTCCCGCACCTGGCACTCCTGGGACCTCACCCCACGCCAGATGTGCGACCTGGAGCTGCTCATCAACGGGGGGTTTTCACCGCTGACCGGGTTTATGAACAAACAGGACTACAACTCGGTCTGCTCATCAATGCGCCTTGAAAACGGGGTGCTGTGGCCCGTGCCCATCGTGCTGGACCTGCCCGAGGAGATGGTCAAAAAAATCAACCAGTCCGACCAAATAGCCCTGCGCGACGCCGAAGGCCTGATGATTGCAGTCCTTACAGTGGAGGATATCTACCAGCCCGATAAACAGGCTGAAGCCCAGGCGGTGTACGGCACCTTCAGCAGAGAGCACCCAGGAGTGGCATATTTGCTGGACAGCACCCACCCCTGGTATGTGGGAGGGAGCATCGAGGCAGTGCACCTGCCGGAGCACTACGACTACCTCGACCTGCGGCTCACCCCCGGGGAACTCCGCTCTGCCTTCTCCCGCATGGGGTGGCGCAGTATAATAGCCTTTCAGACCCGAAACCCCATGCACAGGGCCCACTTTGAGCTGACCATGAGGGCGGTAAGAGAGCATGAGGCGAACCTGCTCATCCACCCGGTGGTGGGCCTGACCAAAACGGGGGATATCGACCACTACACCAGGGTGCGCTGCTGCAAGGCCCTGATGCCGCACTACCCGAAGGGCACTGCAATGCTTTCTCTGCTCCCTCTGGCCATGCGGCTTGCAGGCCCCAGAGAAGCCCTGTGGCATGCCATAATAAGAAAAAACTACGGGTGCACCCATTTTATCGTGGGCCGCGACCATGCAGGCCCGGGAAAAGACTCCAGCAGTGTACCGTTCTACGGCCCCTACGATGCACAGGAGCTGGTTAGCAGCAGCCTGGAAGAGCTGGGTGTAAAAATAGTGCCGTTCAAGAAGATGGTGTATGTACATGATATGGGCGGATATTTTCCCGAAGATGAGGTGCCTGAAGGCAAAAAAACCCTGAGCATCTCAGGAACCGAGCTCAGAAAACGCCTGACCGAGGGGAGGGATATACCATCCTGGTTTACCTTCCCCGAAATAATCAAAGAGCTGCAAAAGACCCACCCACCACGCAGCAGACAGGGCTTTACCGTGTTTTTTACCGGCCTTTCGGGTGCAGGCAAGTCCACCATAGCCAAGGGGCTGTATGTGAGGCTGATGGAAATAGGCGGAAGGCCGGTTACCCTGCTGGACGGCGACATAGTACGAAAAAACCTCTCTTCTGAGCTGGGCTTCTCCAAGGAGCACAGGGATATCAACATCCGCCGCATAGGATTTGTAGCCTCGGAAATAACCAAAAACAGGGGGGTAGCCATATGCGCCCCCATTGCACCATACGACAGGATAAGAAAACAAGTGCGGGAGATGATTTCACCCCTGGGGGGATTTATACTGGTGTACGTATCAACTCCTCTTGAAGTATGCGAGGCACGTGACAGGAAAGGCCTGTATGCAAAAGCACGTGCAGGGATAATAAAGGAGTTTACCGGCATATCAGACCCGTACGAGCCACCGAATGATGCAGATATAGCAGTTGATACTACAAACCTGACCCCGGAGGAAGAAGTACAGAAAGTAGTTCTGCACCTGGAGCGTGAAGGTTATATTTCAGGTGATTGGTAATAAAATATTTATAAGAGAGAAGATTTAAGTTATGGTTGAGTTAAAAGAAATTATTAAAATGATAGAAACCAAAGAGGCAGTTATAGGTATAGTCGGTATAGGTTATGTTGGCCTTCCCCTTGCAAGGGAATTTTTAAATGCAGGTTTTAATGTTATTGGTTTTGATGTGGACGAGCAGAAAGTAGAAAAAATTCAAAATAAAGAAAGTTATATAAAGCATATTAGTAATGATTTTTTAGAAAAATACATAACCAGTGGAAAATTATCTGCTTCATCTGATTTTTCAAAAATAGAAAGTGCTGACATAGTAATTATATGTGTGCCTACACCTATTGGTATACACTACGAACCAAACCTGGATTTTGTAAAAAACACTGCTCTGGAAATATCAAAATATTTAAAAAGAGGGCAAATAATTATTTTAGAAAGCACCACCTATCCTGGCACCACTGATGAGGAGCTTCTGCCTCTGCTTGAAAATAGTGGTATGGAGGTTGGAAAAGATTTTTACCTTGGCTACTCACCTGAAAGGGAAGACCCAGGCAACAAAAAGTACAACACAAAAAAGATACCTAAAATAGTATCAGGTATAACAGATAACTGTCTGAGTCTGGTTTCATGCCTGTACAGCCAGATTATAGATAATATTGTGCCTGTGTCATCAACCAGGGTAGCTGAATCTGCAAAACTTTTAGAAAATATTTACAGGGCGGTAAATATAGCACTTGTTAATGAATTGAAAGTAATTTTCAGCAAAATGAATATAGATATATGGGAAGTAATAGATGCCGCAAATACCAAACCTTTCGGGTTTCAAGCTTTTTACCCGGGACCAGGGCTTGGTGGCCACTGTATTCCCATAGATCCATTTTATTTATCATGGAAATCTCGTGAGTATGAAATACACACC
>JBMCUI010000269.1:0-3214 GCA_048622675.1 Spirochaetota bacterium
GTTCAGAGCTGGGAGGATTTTGAGAGCTACCCATGGCCGAAAGTATCGGACATTGACCTGAGCAATCTGGAGTGGTTGGAGAAAAACCTTCCCTCCAACATGGGCTGTTATGATTTAACTGCACATATCCTGGAGATTGTCACCTTTTTACTGGGATACGAAAACCTGTGTTACAAGATGTATGACGAGCCGGGTCTGGTAGATGCATTATGTGAAAGGGTGGGCCAATTTTATGTTGAGTATACAAAATTGCTGTGTGATTTTTCCTGTATAAAGGTAGTGTGGGGCTCGGATGACATGGGATTCCGTACCTCCACGCTTACCTCACCGGCATTTTTACGAGAGAAGATACTGCCCTGGCATAAAAGATGTGCACAGGTGGCACACCAGAAGGGAAGGCCCTATTTGATCCATACCTGTGGAAACCTTGAATCCATAATGCACAACCTTATAGAAGATGTAGGTATTGATGCAAAACATTCATTTGAGGATTCCATCATGCCAGTGACCGAGGCCTACCGAAAGTACGGGAGCAGGGTGGCTGTCCTGGGGGGAATCGATGTTGATTTTTTATGCAGATCAGACCAACCGGCGGTTCGGGACAGGGTGAGGAAAACTCTGGATGTGTGCATGCAGGGCCCAGGGGGCTACTGCCTGGGTACAGGCAACACAGTGGCCAACTATATCCCGGTAGAGAATTATCTGGTAATGCTGGATGAGGGCAGAAAATACCGGGTTTCCTGATTATCACCTAATGCGGTTTTATGGTAAATAATTATACAAGAGGGACTTAAAGTCCATGAATATCGATCAGCGTATTGCAGAAGAGCTTATGCTCAAGGAAGAACAGGTTAAAGCCGGGGTGCGTCTTCTTGATGCCGGGGCAACTGTTCCGTTTATAGCCCGGTACAGAAAAGAGGCTACCGGAGGGCTGAATGACACACAGCTTCGCAGTCTGGAAGCCCGCCTGGGCTACCTCCGCGACCTGGAGGAACGCCGCAGCACCATTCTGAAAAGCATAGATGACCAGGGAAAACTCACTTCTGAGCTCAAGAAAAAAGTCATGGAAGCGGATACCAGGACCCGGCTCGAAGACCTGTACCTTCCTTACAGGCCCAGGCGCAGAACCAGGGCTCAGACGGCCCGTGAGGCCGGGCTGGAGCCGCTTGCCACTGTCCTGTGGGAAGACAGGAGGGCTGATCCTGAAATAGCGGCCCAAAATTATATCAACCCCGATCATGATATCAAAGATGCGGGAAAAGCGCTTGATGGGGCCAGGTACATCCTTATGGAATATATTTCTGAAGACGCCGACCTGGTTGGCAAGCTCCGTGAATATGTATGGGAGTACGGGAACCTGGAATCTCGGGTTGTGGAGAAAAAGGAACATGAAGGGGTCAAGTTTTCAGATTATTTTCTATATCATGAACCCCTGAAAAAACTCCCTTCACACCGGGTGCTGGCCCTGCTGCGGGGCCGGAGGGAAGGTATACTGAGGCTCAAACTCAAAGTTGAGGGGCAGGATGACCTGGATGCGGGGCAGGGTCCGGGTATTTGTGAGAGAATAATCTCCGGGTACTACCGTCTTGATTTCACCGGATGTCCTGCAGACCCCTGGCTGCAGCAGACTATTCGCTGGGCCTGGGGCATGAAGCTGGCTCCTCATCTGCAAACCGAGGTCCTGTCAAAACTCCTGGAACAGGCTGAGGAAGAGGCAGTTCGGGTATTCGCAGCCAACCTTCGCGATCTTCTTCTGGCTGCGCCGGCTGGTCCCCGTCCTACCATAGGATTGGACCCGGGATATCGTACAGGAGTAAAGGTCGCAGTAGTAGATGCAACCGGTAGACTGGTAAATTATACTACTATCTATCCGCACGCCCCCAGGGTTGAATGGACTCAGTCGGTCCAGACCCTGGAAGGCCTGGTCCGCAAATATCACATTGAGTTGATCAGTATAGGAAACGGGACTGCATCACGCCAGACCGAACGGCTTGTTTCCGACCTGAAGAAGCAGCATCCGGACCTTGAGATTGAGTCTGTGATGGTCAGTGAGGCAGGCGCTTCTGTTTATTCGGCTTCCGGTCTGGCAGCACGGGAGTTTCCCAGCCTGGATGTCTCCTTCAGGGGTGCAGTATCAATCGCCAGGCGTCTCCAGGACCCTCTGGCAGAACTGGTGAAGATAGAGCCCAGGTCCATTGGCGTTGGGCAGTATCAGCACGATGTCAATCAGACCAACCTTGCCGGCACACTGGACAAAGTGGTGGAGGATTGTGTCAATGCTGTGGGAGTGGAGGTTAATACTGCATCGGTTCCTCTGCTGAGCCGGGTCGCCGGGTTGACAGGCACCATAGCAGAAAATATAGTTGCCTGGCGGAATGCAAACGGAGTGTTTCGCAACCGTACCCAGCTGCGGGAAGTACCCCGTCTGGGACCGAAGTCTTTCGAGCAGTGTGCCGGTTTTTTGCGGATTATGAACGGTGACAATCCCCTGGATGCCTCCGCTGTGCATCCGGAAGCATATCCGGTGGTACAACGGATAATGGCAAAAACCGGAAAAGACATCACACAGCTCATCGGAAATACTGCTTTCCTTTCCACTCTCACCCCGGATGATTTTACCGATGAGCAATTCGGCGTGCCTACGGTAAGAGACATTGTGAGTGAGCTGGAAAAGCCGGGGCGCGACCCCCGTCCCGAGTTCAGAACAGCTTTTTTTCAAGAAGGAATTGAGGACCTTGGGGACCTGGAGACAGGCATGCTGCTGGAAGGGGTGGTCACCAATGTGACCAATTTCGGGGCATTCGTGGACATCGGGGTACACCAGGACGGCCTGGTGCATATATCCGCTATGTGTGACAGGTTTGTCAAAAACCCCCGGGAAGTGGTGAGGGTTGGTACAGTGGTTAAGGTAATGGTTATGGAGGTAGACCCCGTTCGCCGCCGTATATCTCTGTCCATGCGTCCCAGCCACACTCAGGAATATATGGAGTCAAGCCAGCAGTAATATTGCATTCCCATTGGTGTTTCCTTTCAATAAAAATTGCGTTAATTGAATAAATAACTGAAACAACAAAATACCTGAAAATATACAATATTTATGAAATGCCATAAAAATTATATATTTTATTTGTTCTTGACAGAATGTTTTACTTTGGTAGGATGTTTATTTTAGGAGAGGTTTGGAGTAACAAAAATGTCGGATAAAGATATTCAC
>JBMCUI010000270.1:0-3159 GCA_048622675.1 Spirochaetota bacterium
TGCTGGTACGGCACGTAATAAAAGTTGTGTAGAATGCGATCTGTCCACCATTATTTTACTCAGGAACTGCTTCAGTTCATAAGAAATGAAATTGCGGATGCACAGAATAATGAGGTGCTTTTTTTCGGAAGAACAGATTCGTCCGGGAAGGTGGCAGAAGCTGAAGTGGTTTCCAGGGGGCACCACCAGGCAGTGGCGGTTCCCCTCAATAGAACCCATCTGCCGGATGTAGTTATTCATAACCATCCGGACGGCAGGCTTATTCCCTCTGACAATGATTTGAGGGTTTCTTCGTATGCTGCGCAGAAGGGTGTGGGGTTTTTTATAATCGATAATGGTGCACAGCATGTATATGTAGTTAATGAAATTGTGAAGAAGCACTCCATCACCCACCTGGACCCTGACGAGCTTATTTCCATGGTTTCGGAAGGGGGGTGTTTTTCCAGGGCTATACCCGGGTTTGAGGAACGGGTGGTGCAGAAGCAGATGATACAATACGTCTGCCGGTCATTCAACCAGGACCATATAGCCCTGATTGAAGCAGGGACCGGTACCGGTAAATCAATAGCCTACCTTTTTCCAGCAGTGGTGTGGTCGGTAAAAAACAGAGAGAGGGTAATAATATCCACCAATACCATCAACCTTCAGGAACAGCTGCTGTATAAAGACCTCCCTGACCTGAAAAAAACACTTGGCTATGATTTCTCTTATGTGCTTATGAAGGGAAGAGGCAATTACATATGCATAAACAAGGTGTATGAAATTACTCAGGAGCTGTTTTCTTTCCTGGATGACAAGGAGATGGACCAGTTCAGGGCAGTAGTTAAGTGGATGGAAAAAACACAGGATGGATCCCTGTCCGACCTGGGGTTTTTACCATCTGCTTCATTATGGGAGAAGCTGAACTCCCAGGCGGAAACCTGTATGGGGAACAGCTGCAGATACTTTAATCAATGCTTTCTGAACAGAGTAAAAAGGGAAGCTGCTCACGCGAATATCGTAGTTACCAACCACCATTACCTTCTGGCAGATGCAAACCTTATAGGGAGCGGGGGAGCAATATTACCTGAATTTGACAGGGTAATATTCGACGAAGCCCACAACCTGGAAGACTCTGCTACTTCATTTTTTACCAGAAGTGTTACCCTCTCCAGGCTCATCAGGGTGCTCAACGGACTCTACTCTGCAGGGGGAAAGAAAGGCTACCTGCCGTACCTGTTTAAAACAGGTTCAGTAAAGAAAAATGACTCCAGAGAAAAACTGGTGCAGGGAATTAACCGCCTCAAATCATCCACGTTTGAGCTTTTCGGGGAACTGAATGATTTTCTGCAGAAAGCCCAAGAACAGTTAACAGCAAATGCCGGTCAGCAGGATTTTTCTGTAATTGAGGTTAATGAGCGGCTTTTTCAGCAGTCCGGACGGAAAAACCTGATAAAGGGCAGCATGAAGGGGTTCTATCAGCAGTGCTCGGCGGTTTTGAGCAGGCTGGCGGATATCAGGGAAGAGCTGAACTCAGAGGAGGAAGAACAGAAAAAAAAGAGAATGGACGGGTTTATCTTCAGACTGGCGGAGCTTATTGAAAGCCTGGATATTTTTCTCGACTTTGAAGACCAGAAATATGTAAGATGGTTTGAGAGAAAAAAGGAGACAGGGCTGTTTGTTTCACTGATAGAGGTGGGGGAGCTTGTTTATGACCTGGTATTCAAAAGGGTGAAAAGCTCTGTGCTTACCAGTGCAACTCTGGCAGTGGGGGGAAGTTTTGATTTTATAAAGAACCGACTATTTTTGAAGGATTCGGAAACCGAAGTCCAGCTGGCTTCTCCATTTCACATGGACAGGCAGATGAAGGTGCTTTTGTCCACAGATATACCTGAACCCGGTGCCCCCGAATATTCTTCAAAACTGGCACCAATGGTACTGGAGATACTTAAAGCTGCCGGAGGAAAAGCATTTGTTCTTTTTACCTCCTACAGGCTGTTAAATGAAGTGTATGATAAATTGAAAGAACAGCTCACCGGCCTGGGCATTGCTGTATTCAAGCAGGGAAACGATTCTCGCAGAAACCTGCTGGAAGGCTTCAAGTACAATATTAACTCCATACTTTTTGGAACAGAGAGCTTCTGGGAAGGAGTTGATGCCCCGGGGAGAACCCTGGAGTGTGTTATTATCACCAAACTGCCTTTCAAGGTGCCCACCGAGCCTATCATAAGGGCCAGGCTGGAACGTATAAGAAAAAAAGGGGGGAATCCCTTCATCCAGTACAGCCTTCCCCTGGCGGTTATCAAAATGAAGCAGGGAATGGGAAGGCTGATCCGAAATAAGACCGACAGGGGAATAGTGGCAATACTGGACAGAAGGGTGGTGGTAAGAAGCTACGGCAGTGTGTTTATTTCTTCTATGCCTACCAGAAACATTTTTAAAGGACCACAGGAACAGCTGGTGGATGAGGTAAAGGCTTTCCAGACCAATAACTCCTTGACAAATTAAATTTTATCAATACTATATTATGCTAAACTGCGGCGCAAATATTTTGGAGTCCAGCTGCCATCCTGCAGGTACCAATATCTTCAAAACTGGTGTAAGATAAGTGCAGGGATGGGAGTGCTTTCCCGGGCAAAACGGTTTATATTAAGTGAGGAGAAACATAATTGGGTAAATTCTACATTACAACTCCCATTTATTATGTGAATGATGAGCCGCACCTGGGCCATGCCTACTCCACGGTCCTGGCCGATGTGCTGTCCAGGTACCATCGCCTTTTTGGAGATGAGGTGTTTTTTTCCACAGGTACAGATGAGCACGGCCTCAAAGTTCAGGAGGCAGCTAGAAAAAGAGGAGTAAAGGCTCGAAGGCACTGTGACGAGATGGTGGTCAAGTTTGTAGAACTGTGGGGAAAGCTTAAAATTAAGTATACCAGGTTCATCCGTACCACAGAATCCAGGCATAAATTTGTAGTGCAGAATCTTTTGACCTATCTCTATGAAAGAGGGGACATTTATTTCGATACTTACGTGGGCAAGTACTGTATTCCTGAAGAAAGGTTCTGGACAGAGAAAGACCTGGTGGAAGGAAAATGTCCTTCCTGTGGAAGAGAAGTTATTACTATTGAGGAAAAAAACTACTTTTTCAAGCTTTCCAAGTACAGGGACTGGCTTATAG
>JBMCUI010000271.1:0-3156 GCA_048622675.1 Spirochaetota bacterium
AGATTGCACCGCTCATGTACATTACTGCTGCTCAGAGGGTTTGAGGATATCCAGGCATAGCGGCTGCGTTTAGACACCCTCTCGCCTGACTGCTCCACTTTTTCCCAGCTTTCTACAAACACCACTACATGAACGGTTTGCTTTTTCCGTTCACCTTGCCCATAGTAGTAGTGAATGTTATTCACCCACTTAAAATGCTCCCTTCTGTCTGCCCAGCTTCTGTCCAGCTCATTGTCTTTCTCCAGCTTGCCCAGTAACTTCACACAAGCCTCCCGCTTGTAGCTGCCCGAGGCCGTAAACTCTGTTAATTACTTTTTTTGTTAAATTTATATTTCATGCGTCAGTACTGTTATAAAATGGTTATAAGCTTTTTGATTAATATATTGACAATTAATTGGTTATGGATAATAGTTATGTTTATTGCCGGAAACCAATGGAGGTCTTATATATATGGGCGAAGAAGCACTTGAATTGGTAGGCGAAGAAAAAAAGAAGGCATTAGCCATGTGCCAGAAATGTTTTGATGAATGGGGGCTTACCATTCCTGCTGTTCCTTCCTGCCCTTTCCACTTTGGATTGAATGATTTTTACCGTATCGGGGAAATTGAGTTTGATATAAATAACAACATCCAGGAAGGATACTGCGGAAAGTTTATATTCATATTAAAGGGCCAGACCTGCCCCCTTCATTACCATAGGATAAAGCATGAGACTTTCTACCTGGTCAAAGGCAAGGTGGAAATGGAGGCAGGTGGGAAAACAGTGATTATGAAGCAGGGCGATATAAAAGTAATGCCCCAGAACACCTGGCATCGGTTTACCGGTCTGGAAAACAGCCTGATACTGGAGTGCTCAAAACCCGATATAATGTCTGACAGCATATTTGAGGACAAAAAAATTGCCAGGGCCATCTCCAGGTTTTCTTCCTGAAGACTCCGGGTACTTCCAGACAAATGTGCAGCCCTGCGATGCTAAAAAAATAATTGTGCCTTATCCCAGGAACCATAGAGCTCTATCAACTGTTTGACCTTCTGCCTTATTCTTTTTTTCCCCTGGCAGGTAAAATCTTCTTTTTTTCGTGAGCCTACTACAGTCTGTATATCTTCCTTTTCTTCGTCAATCTCCCGGACGGCTGATTTAATCCCCCGGAAGTACTCCATTTTCAAAACTGAGCCTACATGGAACAGCGTGACCCCTTCTCGTATTACATCTTTTATGGAATCTGAAGGAAAACCTGTTCCCCCATGTATTACCAGTGGGATACCAGCTTCTTTTCTGATTCTTTTCAGCAGCTCCAGGTCTACGTCTGCTTCTCCCCTGGTGAGAATGTGTACATTACCAATTGAAACTGCCAGTGCATCCACATTTGTCTCCCTGACAAATTCACCTGCCTGCTTTGGATCGGTTAAAGATGAAGCAGAGCTGTACCCACCCACAGGAAGATGCCCCAGCTCTGCCTGTATATCCACACTGCGGGCATGAGCTGCTTTTACCAGTTTTCTATGAATGGTGAGGTTTTGCTCAAAGCTGAGGGAGGAGCTGTCCATCATAACCACATTGAAACCAAGCTCCATCCCCTGCATGCACTGCTGGTACGTTTTTACCTCGTTCAGAATGAATGAAACCGGTATGGAGGAGCTTTTCACTGCCACCCTTCCCATGGCTGCAAGGTATTCCATCCCTCCCTGCTCAAACCAGTCCTGGTTTACGGTCATACCACCAAACCCAAGCAGGACGGGAGCTCGGGCTTCCTGTGCGGCCTCCAGGACTGCTTCCAGAGAATCAAGGTTCCATGCCTCAAAATAGCCCACCGCAAATTCGTTTTCCAGTGCCTTTTTCATCATCTCAGAAAAACCTGCCAAGGGCATAGCATCTCCTTCAGTGCTTTTCCTGCCTAATAACACTACTAATATACACTGAAAATACTAAAATGTAATGGTATAGTTCACACCAGCACTGAATTTAAACAGATTCAGGATCGCATTGATGGTACCACCTATGGCACCTTCCATCACCGCTCCCACCAGACTTTCCTGGTCCTCTACTGTTGATGCATCAACAGGGGTATCCGATGCATATATATCAAGAGCAGTATTAAACCCCAGCTTTCCCGGTCCCAGGGAAATCGGCTTGATAATAAGCCCGGTGGTTAATGCCGGTGTGACCCTCTTTTCTGTAGTAGCAAAGTAGTACTCTCCAGAGGGGTCCTCGGCGGCAGTAATTTTAGCAACTACCCCTGCACCCCCGTAGAAAGGTCCCAGCTTCAAAATACCCAGTCCCAGCAGATAGGAATCACCGAACTTGGTGCCATACGAATACTTGGCCTCTGCTCCAAGTCTGACCGGACCCAGTTTATAGGTGGCCATAACATCGGGAGTGATAAAAAATCCTGATACAAGACTGAGAGTACCGTTTTTTAATATTTAAATACTAATTGGATAATTTTTGTACGAAAATTTGAAAAATAATAACTCCCTCCACCGGTGAAGGCAAGGGAGTTATAAGTTGAGCGGGAAACGGGAGTCGAACCCGCGACATTCAGCTTGGGAAGCTGACGTTCTACCCCTGAACTATTCCCGCAGTAAAACCTGCAACAATTATATACAACCGCAGGCTGCCAAGTCAACAAAAATTCTCATAGAAACCTCGCCTTTGTGAGGATCAAGTGATGATTATATTATTTTCCCTCTGGCATGTGATATAAATACACCCTCATTTTACTCAATAAATGCATGTACGTTGACCCTGATATAAAAAAAGTTTTCTTTTTATTTTGGGCTATACTATATTGTTAGCCTGCTACAATACTCAAACCGGAGGACACAATGAAAAAGCTGTTTATTCTATTGATTGGCTTCTCCTTTTTTGTATTCATGGGATGTTCAAAAATAGCAATAGAAAATACTATATCCGATTTTGAAGATGCAGTAAATAAAAACAGCACAAATGACATAAAAGAAGTTTTAAGCACAGAAAGTGAGATGTATATTACTACAGCATTTGATCAATTTCTAAGTTATTTCGATGATTTCAGGAATGTTAATTACTCAAACCTTGATATCAACGTAGATGGCGGAGATGGAGAAGTATATGCGGATGCAACATATAATGAACTATGTTGTGATTGTGAGAAAAAAAGAAAGGAGTTTTCCCTTT